>CATKCE010000115.1 GCA_949744905.1 uncultured bacterium | reverse complement strand
CGGCGAAAGCGACTACCAGATTCTCAATCTTACCGAATCGCTTTATGACAAATACAAGTTGAAGCGCGTGTTTTTTTTGGCGTACGTTCCGCGACGCCCGCCACCACGTCGAAACTCTCTATGCCGGTCACGCCCAAAACGTTGGGAGTTATTATGCCTATCGACGCGCGCGCCGAGGGCAACGGAGACAGTCTTGTCGCAGTAAGCCGCGAACACGTCTTAGCGCCCAGCGAATCGGCGGTCATATTCGGATTGCCAAGTCCCACCACAAGTACCGAACGCGCCGAACGCGGTACAAATCCTATTATAGCCTTACCGAGCGCCGCGGCTATCTCGCCGAATCTTCCACGCTCCCGCTCGGGAACGGCGCGGCACTCCACGGTGCAATATTTTCCTTCGGGGCGCCGAAGTTTTGCCGAAAGTTCGCTGTTTACCGTAACGGTAAAACTGCGTACGTATTCGTTTTTTGTTTCCTCATGCGGCAAAAAGTCGCACGCCATATCCGTCCTTTTCATAAACTAATAACAGTTTGTACAAAAAATGTTGCTTTTAATCACTTGCATTTAATCAAATTCTATGATAAAATAGTTAAGTTAGTGAAAAAAATCATTTTTATCAAGGAGAAATACCGTGCCCAACATCAAATCCGCGAAAAAGCGCGTTCTTATTATCGCTAAGAAAAACGAGCAAAACCGTGCATACAAGACTCGCATGAACCATGCCATCAAAAAGTTCAACAACGCCATAGATACCAACGATATCGAAGGCGCCGAAAAATTGTTGCCCGAGACCATGTCCGTAATAGACCAGACGGTTTCCAAAGGCGTTATACACAAAAACCAGGCTGCCAACAAAAAATCCGCTCTTTCCAAGCGTCTCAGCGACGTTAAGAGCGGAAAGATAACAATTGTTATCAAGAAGGACAACAAGACTATCGCCGCCGAAAAGGCGAAAGCCGCCCAGGAGATCCGCGCGCAGCAAAAAGCGGAATACCAGGCAAAAGCCGCCGAACGCAAAGCCGCCCGTCTCGAAGCCCAGAAAGCCAAGCTCGAAGCCGAAGCCAAAGCGAAAAAAGGCGCAAAGAAAAAGGCCGACAAAGCGGACAAAACCGAAGAAGCGAAAGAAAAGAAACCCGCCAAGAAAACCGCGAAAGCCGAAGAAGCGCCCGTTTCGGAAGAAAAGCCCAAGGCAAAAAGGACCGTGAAAAAAGCCGAAAAGCCGGCTGAAGAAGCTCCCAAAGCCGAGGAAACTCCCGCGGAAGAAAAAGCGGAATAATCCCCTATCAAACAAATATTTTTAAGTGTCCCGATATTCGTCGGGACACTTTTTGTTTAGATATGCACCGTACATATAAAAACCGACGAATAGACTTGACAGCGCGGCGCGATTTTTTTATAATCATTACGTAAAGACAATTCACAAAAACACGATGCGATAAAAGGACAGTCGAACAAATGCCGAAATCAGTTTACAAAGCAATAAGGCTTGACGGAATAGCTCCGAAAAGCGACCGCATTTACATAGCGGCGGGACACGTTTCGGCGCTGATGTGCCTGATTGCGTCGGCTGTCGTTATTGCGTTTACTTTCGCCGCGCCGGAATTACACGTTGCGGCCTCCGTCTCCGCGCTGACCGCCGGATATGCGTTTGAAAGCGTCGCGCTCATTTCGGCAATAAAAGAAACCGTACGCAACCGATTCTTTTCGGCGGTACGGCTCTGCGTGCTGTCGGCGATAACTCTTGCCGCCGTTATCGCGGCGACATGCGTTTTTATCATTTATTGAATTCGGCGTAAATCGCGCGTATAGCTTTTTTATAATCGCCGTTTTCCACGCCTATGATGATATTCAATTCGCTCGATCCCTGATCTATCATACGAATATTGACGTCTGCATCGCCGAGAGCGCCGAATACGCGCGACGCGGTGCCTTTTTTTCTGTTCATGCCGTGCCCCACTACTGCTATAAGAGCTATGCCCTCGACATATTCCACATTGTTGGGCGAAAGTTCCTCGTTTATTTCGCGCAATACCGCATTTATATCTTCGGGACAGAGATTTGCCGCGTCTATAACCACCGTCATCGTGTCTATACCGCTCGGCAGATGTTCGAGCAGTATATTATGACGCTCGAGTATCTTCAAAAGCCTGCGCGCAAATCCGAGTTCGGAATTCATAAGGCTCTTTTCAACGTAAATAGCCGCGAAGTCGGTTTTACCTGCGATCCCTGTAATGGTGCGATCGGTGCGCGTATACTGGCCGCTCATATATTTTTTGGTGGGCACTATCATGGTACCCGGAGCCGAAGGATTGAAAGTATTGCGGATATTTATGGCTATATCCGCCTTTCTCACCGGAAAGATACTTTCGGGATGCAGAACGTTCGCGCCCATATAGCTAAGCTCCCGAAGTTCTTTATAAGTGAGCATTTCTATTATCTGCGGATCTTCCTGGATACGCGGATCAACAGTCATAAAGCCGTCGACGTCGGTCCAGTTTTCATATATCTCCGCCCCCACTCCGCGCGCTATTATAGCGCCGGTGACGTCGGAGCCGCCGCGGGAAAAAGTCTTTACTTTGCCGTTGGGCATCTTTCCGTAAAAGCCGGGAATGACCACTCTGTCCGAGCCGACAAGTCTTTGACCCACCAAGCGGTTAGTGGTCTCGCTGTCGAAGTTACCTTCCATATCGAAACGGATAATATCTCCGGCGTCCACAAAACGCGCATTCAAAAGTTTGGCGGCAACTATTCCGGATAAAAATTCTCCACGGCTGGACGCGTAATCGCGCCCCGCGCCGCCGTTTATCTGGTCGCGTATCACGTTGAACTCCGGAGTAAGATCGAGTTTTATATCAAGGCCTTTGATTATCTCGTCAAACCTGCGTATTATCTTTTCGAGCGCGGCGTCGCAAACTCCTTCGCGGTCGCGCGCCTCGATACATTCGTAAAGCAGATCGGTCACCTTTATATCGCCCGGTTCGCGCTTGCCGGGCGCGGACACAACGATAAACCGCGCGCGGTCGTCGCTGTTTATTATTTCCGCAACTTTACTTATAGACGCGGCGTTCGCCATGCTTGTTCCGCCGAATTTCAAAACTTTCATAAACGCTCCTGTTTATCCGGCAAACCTATGAGCCGGGCTTCGAGATAATATCGCTTTTCTTCGGCATGCCCCATAGAAAAAGTTTTTTTAGGCAACGTCCCGTTATTCAAAATATATTCCGTAAAACAGGATTTTGATATGGCGGGAAGCATTATAGTCGAGCAGTCCGGCATATCTCCTATTTTTTTCAACGCGTCGATCCCGTGTATATAATCCACTTCGCATGAAGAGACCAAATCGTCGGTCTGCAAAAAGTTCTGTACAAAAGCCACAGCCTCTATAGGGTCGGACGGCATGGTAAACGGATATTCTTTTCCGCCGCCGCGAACCGTTGCCGAAACTCCGTTTTTTACCGACCGTTTACGCAACCGCGCGGCTATTTCGCTTGCGTCCGCTCCGAACACGGCACGGTGTATCGGCTCGAATTCTATTCCTTCGTCGTAAAGATTCACTATTTCACAAAGAGCGTAGCGTTTTGATACCGCCGTAGGGTCTCCCTCCGCCTTGGCTTTTTCGTAACACAACTTCGCCGCCGCCAACGAGTGGTTTCCGTCTCCCACCAACATCGAAATATTTTTGCCGAAACGCTTCTCCGTTTCAGCAGACAATATCTCAAACGCGCGAATCACCGAATCCGCATCCGCGACCGACCGCCCCGATATATGTCCGCCGCCGCAGTTAAGGTCAAAGTCATAAAGCATTTCTCCTGCCGCCCTTTCGACCGCGGAGAACACCGTATTATCGGGATCGTCTATAAGCAACATTATGTGCGGCAGTTCCAACAAACTGTTCTCGCGTATTTGTACGCGCGGAGGAAGACGGTCCTCCACCGTTCCTTCTGTAGCAATGATACGCGGAGCGGAGCCTTTACGGAAATCGTACTGTTCAAGATCCGCCGCCGCGACAAGTCCGGTGCGGACCTTTCCCGATGCGAAAGTCCTCTTTACGAGCACGAAACAACTCTTTTCGCAAAACAGTCCGTCTTTATAGTACGAGAGCATATTTTCCGACACGGCGGCGCGGCGGGAGTCGGCATCCGCGTGTCCGAGATAATGCTCCGGAAGTATCAAACGCAGCGTGCTGGGAGAACTCCCCACAAAAGAATCGAGGGAGCTCCAATATTCGCCGTCGGAAGTAAACTGGTCGCAGGCAACTACCGACCATTTACGCATATCGCAATTTTTCGGTAAAAGAATGCGCGGCTCTTTGACCGCGCAGGATACGTTTTTATCGTTCATGCAAGTCCCGCCGCAAGCGCCCACAAAGCGGCACTTATCAAAATCGAAGCGAATTTCGCCCAGAAATTATGGACGAATACCGCTTTGAAAAAACGTTTTACAGGATTTTGCTTTTTTGTTTCCAGGTCTTTTTCCGCTGTGTTTTCCACCGGTTTTATCCTCCTTTTTTTCAGGCTTTGTGTCCGCGTCTGCCTTTTTTGACCGGCGCGGCGGCTATCGCTTTAAGACCGTAAAATTCCTGTAAAGTATCGGTAAGCATTTCCGAATCGAAATAGCGTTTCAATTCGCCGCGGTGCGCCACCGAAATGACGCCAGTCTCCTCCGATACTATTATAGTAAGCACATTATTGGTTTCGGTAACGCCTATCGCGGCGCGGTGGCGCGTTCCCAGCTCTTTATCCACTTCAAGGCTTTGCGTAAGCGGTAAAAAGCACCCCGCCGCCATTATACGGTTGCCGCGCACCAATACGGCTCCGTCGTGAAGCGGTGCTTTGGTGTTGAATATGGATTCCAGCAAACCGCTTGATATCACTGCGTCGAGTTTGGTTCCGCTTTCTTTGATGTGCACGGGAATATGCTCGGGCGTTATCACTATGAGCGCGCCAACGTCTTTTTTAGCCATATTGAGCGATGCGCGCACAATGTCGGCGATAGCGTTATTGAGTTCTTCGTCGCTACAATCGTATTGGGTATTGAACGCCTGCTGCATATCGCGCGGACTGGAAATCTTCCACAAGCCCCGGCGCGCCTCCTGAGGAAACAACGCCGCCACGCCTATTATAACTATTATAAACGCATATCCGAAAGTACGCGACAATAAAGGCAACCCGAGGGTATCGGACGACACCACCACCGAAACCGCCAAAAAGATAGCGACATATTTATACAGACGTACAGCGTCGTTCTTTTTCAAAAACACAAAAAGCGCATATAATAAGAATGCGAACAAGACTACGTCAACCGCCGATTGTATCGGACGCTCGGTTATTTGAAACTTTATATTCTTTACAAACTGTTCCACGCTCATGCCTCGACAACCGTCTTTTACTAAATTATACACTTTATTTAGAAAATTATCAATTTATTTTAAGCAAGATTTCACATGTTTAAGTGTAAAAAACAAATTTTTTCGGAAAAGTACTTGATTTAATGCTCAAAGTGATATATAATAAAGGATATAAGCATACGTGAGAGGAAGTATGGCTAAGAAGGAAACTAAAAAGAAACTTAAAAAACAAAAAGGCAAGGCGGGAGCAACCTCGGCGCCTTCTACTGCCGCGTCCTCTACGGCGGCTCCGAATGCAGGAGCCGCGGCAATGAATGCGAATATGGAGATAGACCGCAGCAAACTCACCGCCGAGCAAATGACGCAGGTACAGATAGAAGAAGCGATCAAAGAAAGCCAGGACCCGTCGTCAAAACTCAAAAAACTGCGCAGCCCTCTTTCGGTGCGCGGTTGTCTTCTCAATATCGTAGTTCTTATAATTCTTACGGTAGCGATAGTTATTCTTTGCTGTTATCTCATGCTTGACCGCGAGACTTTCAACTTATGGGTGGTTTTGAAAGACATATTCGATAAAATGGGTGTCACGCACGTAGTGGAAGTGGTTATCGATTGGTTCAAAAGTATATTCTCATAACAAGCAACAAACGCAAAGCGCCGGTACAAAACCGGCGCTTTTTATTTTACCGTCAATATCCGTCGAACGGATTTTTGGGTCTACGCTGAATATCCACAAATATGTCTTCTTCCGACTTGGTCTCGTATTCCATGCCGAATACCGCGATTTTCATACGCCTTACGATAGGCACGAACGGATGCTTTTTCTCCACATATTTGACAAGTATGATGAGTACGACGCATAACGCGATTATGACGAATATCACTATAAGATACGCCCATAGCGGCTTTACCCAAAAAGAGTAATCGTACGTTTCGGTGCGAGCCGCCGTTGCCGCCTCGACAAATCCGTCGGCCGTCAGCGAACGTGCCACAAGCGACGCGGTGTCGCTACCCTGCCGCGCGTAATCCCCTCTCTTTGATACAAGATTCGCGTACGTGTCGTTTTCTGTTCCGCCGAGGTTTGCCGAACCTTTCTTTTCGAGATCGGAAAGATTAAATCCCCCGTAATATCCGCTGAAAAGATATGCCGCCGGGATACCGTGTTCGATAAACACCGAGTGGCTTTCCAACATGGCGAAATGCGCGTAATATACGCCGTCGATGTACATGCCGTTTATTATCGGCATATTATCCGGCAAAGTATGGTATACGCTTCCCGCGTCGTTTGCCACGGAGCGTATGAATTTTTCATGCGGAGTGCTGACTTCGTTGGTATAAAGATACATTCTTTCGCCGCCCATACGGTCTATATTCAACATCATGAGCGTATTAAGGCGTTCGTGCGAAGTCATGCCCTTATCCATGTAGGCTTCCGCGCCCAGCGAATTATAACTGCTGCATCCGAAAAACACGAAAACAAGATCGAAATCAATTTTTTCGAACAGCGTTCCGGCATTCTCGCTGCAATAGTCTATCAAGCTCATTACCACGGCAACGCCTGTCGCGTTATCGTACGCGCCTGTGGCGGGGCGGTTGCCGTCGTATTCGGCGGAATACTTTCCGAAAGAATTATCGTATCCCGTAGATATTATCACCTGTCTGCCCTGTCCGTTCTCCGGCGCAGGCAAACGTATAACCACGTTCTGCGACGAACGCTTTTCTGTGGGATTCTGCATATTGCCGGTGCTTACGTTGACTTCGAATTTGGAAGTTTCGGCATCAAGCGAAGTCACTTTGAGATTTCCGTATCTTTCCTTGTCGGCATATCGGTCGTAAATCCTTTGAGCGGCGGCGCGCTCCGATTCGCTTGTAGGCGCGCGGTCGCCTATGTCTCCGTCGAGATTCTTATCGGTCACTCCGAGAAAGAAACGCAGATTCTCATCGATACTCTCGGCAGATATCAACGGTTCCGCCCGCTCGGCTCCGCCGGTCGCGCTTCCGCCGCAACCCGCCAACACAAAAAACGACATTATAAGCGCGGATACCGCCGCAATAAATCTTTTCATTACAGCAACACCCCCGCGACAAGATTAAAAACCGTGATCAATGCCTGCACTATGAGATAAGTGCCGCCCGCGGATAACAGCATGGCTCCCCAACGCGTATTTTCAACATATCTTTTCGCGCAGTACCAAAGATAAAACGCGAACACCGCGGTAGTAACGGTAAAGTCTATAAGAATATTTCCGAAAACGGTTATGACCGGCGAAACGTAGTAAACGAATTTGACCGAACCTATCACAACGTTTGCAACGATATAAAAAAAGCGTAATGCGTATTTCATATCGTCGGCAACGCCTCCGCTGCGACGCGACACGAATCTTGCCGCAAACATCGTTATTATCTCGTAGGCAAGCATCGGTATTATTCCGCCCATTAAAAAAGCTATCACGTCGTTAAACAGCCACGCGGCCTGTCCCAAACTCGGATAGCTGTACGACAGATACGCCAACATCCCTCTCGAAGGTTGCCATTGCGCGTATCCGAACGACAAAAACAACACCGTCATGACGATATACTTATTTATCTTTTTCTTATCGATAAAATCCAATTTTCAAAAGCCCTTTTCGATTTATTATAATTTTCTTTACATACCGAGAGCGCGCAATACGGTAAGTTCCAACGCGGTCTTATCCGTCATTTTGCCGGACTTGATACCATAGTCGGCGCTCTGCAAAATATCGCATATTTTTTTGAGTTTTAACGGAGTAAAACGCGCCGCCTGCTCCTTCGCCTTTTTTACCGCATACTCCTTAACGCCAAGATCCGACGGCATACGTTCGTAATAAGGCGTTATGGCAACGTACAAAAGCCTGCGGAAATGGGCGTACAGCATTCCGAGAAGCATTACGGGCGACGCGCCGCTCTCGGTAAGAT
>CATKCE010000114.1 GCA_949744905.1 uncultured bacterium | reverse complement strand
GCCACATTATAAAGGTTTACCACATCGTTCGGCAAATCTTGCGGCAAGCCGATAAAAGTGAACGTGCCTCCGTAAACGCCGTCGAAATCGGAAGGAGCGAACCATTTTACCGCATAAGCATGACCGTTTACGGAAATCTGAGAATGCTCCGTCACCAATTCGCTTAAAACAGTACGAGCATCGGTCGCGGCAGTATATTTTTTAGTAAACGTAAAGCCGTCCTCTACTGCGATCGGCTGTTTTGCTTCGGCAGCCGGAGGAATCTGCGGGAAATAAGTCGCCAAAGCATAATTTATGTGCAAGTCTCCGCCTTCGTTGTAGAAACGGATATAACGACCCGTAGCAGGCGTTTGCAAAAACGTCGCGTAACTTATATAAGTGTCCTGAGGCCCTTTACGAGCATTTTCCGCAATATATCCTTTATCGGTGGTAATAGTTCCGCCCGAGGTATTCTCCCATGCAACGGTCCAATTTTCACCGTCGCCGACTTCTATCTTGTTGCAATATATATTTCCGGATATTCCGGCCGTAGCCCACAATGCGCTCATTTGCAAATAATTTATCTGCTTTGTTTCGCCCATATCTATTTGCCAATATTCATAATTGCTGCTTTGTGACAACGCCGCACATGTATCCGAACGCATGATGTTTCCGGCAATTGTAGAAATCATGCCGTCTGCAGATAGTGCCGGACCGCCCCAACTGTTTAAGACCGTATTGTTGAAATTCGGTCCGAAAGATGAAGTGCCGCCGCTCAAATAGTTTTCGCCGCCCACATAATACGTGCGCGTGGTTACATCGGAATACGCGCCGTCCTTATACGTCACGGCGCTCACAACGTGTGCGCCCGCGGAAAGCGTAAATGCCTCGGTGTATTTTGTGCTGTCTTTTGTAGGGACGCTTCCGTCGGCGGTGTAGAAAATTTCGGCGCCGTCAAGCGACGTTGTAAGCGAAATTTTACCCAAACGGCTGTCTCTTCTGCCCCACTCGAATCCCGAAATGTCCCAATCAAAGTACACTCCGCCATTTTTATCGAATACCGGAGCCGCGTCTTTTATGTAGTTATTCACCGTAAGAGAATCATCATACGGAGGATCGTTTATTTGCAAAACTTCAACCGTAGCTTTTAATGCTACATTATAAAGATTATTGTAGTTTGCCGGAATAGAAGCAGGTACACCAGTAAACGTAAATGTACCGTTTGTGTTGTCTACAAAATCGTCGCTTGACCAAGTAAGCGTAATCTGTTCGTTGCCTGCCGATATTTTATATTCTTGCGTAAGGTCGGCAATAATTTGCTCCTTTGTTTTGACTTCGGCATAGGCTTTGCGCACATCGCCGGGCACGGCGATAGGTTGCGCAACGTTTTCGGATTCCAACTCATTGGGCGTCTTGTCAAAATGCGCCGCCGTAAGAAAGTTAATGCTAAGTGTCGAATTCGCCATAGGATAATACCGTATGCAATCGCCATTATAGGTTTTATCAAGGAACATCGACCAGTTTGTCACATCGTTGGCACGTCCGAAACGCGCGGCATTTTCGGGCACATAGCCGGAATCGGTTTTAAGGGCGTTTGTCGTAGAATATACAGTCTCAAATGTCCCGCCTTCCGTTCCGATATCTATCCGTCCGAATTCTATTTCATTATGGCTTACACTGTCGATAGCCCAATATGCCCAGTAACTTGCAAACGTCAAATAGTTTATATCGCGGATTTCGGATAATTTTATTTGGACATACTCGAATCCAGATACGCCCAACCCCCACCTATTTGAAACCGCATCGGTATGAAAGCGCGCATTATGGCTGTCTCCCCAACCATTTTGTTCGGTTCCCACAATAAATCCTTGCACCGATTCCCATGTCAAGGCAGTACCGCCCAACGAAAGAATTTTACCGTTGAAACCTTCGTTATGAGAAAGCGTGGCGCCGCTGTTCATATAGTTTTCGCTGCCCACGTAATACACTTTTTCGGATACGTCGGAATACTTGCCGTCTTTGTAGGCAACGGCACGCACGCGGTGGGTGCCTTTATTTAAAGTGAACCCCCCCCCGTATTTCGTGCCGTTTTCCGAGGTGGGCACGCTGCCGTCGGTCGTGTAGTAAATTTCCGCACCCGCTGCGACGGTGGCAAGCTCGATATTGCCAAGTCGCGCCGACTGCAATTCCGTTTGATTATTACTGTCAAATGTACCGCATGCCCAGGACACGTTATTGCCGTCACTGTCGTCGCTGTAATATACGCCGCCCGCTTTGCTGAACGTGGGCGCCGCGTCCGGCAGATAATTATTGTAAGTTACGGTTTGCTCCGCATTTACCGAAAAAAGCTTCGGCAACGCTGTAAAGGCGGCGGTAAGCGCAAGGCATACTATAAGTATAGGTGTTACCCACGCCGACAACCGTTTTGTCGTTTTTGTTTTCATCACAAATCCTCCCGAATTTTTTATTGTATCTTTTTTGTATTTGTTTGACGATTTTTCCGACCGATATTAAAATCCCTTTGTTTTTCCTCCTTACTTTTTCAGCGATATTTCGGAGATCTGTAAAATGTATGTGCCGAACTCGTCTTGTCCAAGCTCCGTTGCGAGTATCCGAAAATACTTTGCTTTTATTTTTTTACCGAACGAAAAAGTTATCGGGGCGTCGCTTGATACCGTGTAGTCGTCGTAAGAAGAAATAGTCCGCCATATAACTCCGTCGTTTGAATATTGTAACGAAAACGCTTTGGGAAATCCGAACACACCGTTGCCGTTATCGAGACGCGGCGCTATCACCATGGCTTTCGCGGAACTCCGCGCATTTTTTACCGCAAGCGACTCGTTGTACCACTTTCCGAGGTGGTATTCGTTGATACCGGTAACGTTGTGCCCAACCGAGGAATAAAAGGTGGAGCGGTCGCCGTCTATCCCCTCGTAAGCCGAACGGTATTGGCTGGCTTCCGACATAGCCCATGCGGGAGGCGCTTTTCCGCCCTCAAACCCGGGATCGATAGTCACCCTGCGGTTTGCCGCTTTATCGGCGTCGAACACCTCTTTTATCGAGAAAGTTATCTGCTGGAATTCGGTGTTCCATTTTCCCCAAGCAAACCCGCCTTCGGAATACGCGTAGCACACAAACTGCGGCTTACTCAAGTCGATATGCCCTTGTCCGTCGCCGGTAATACCGATATTGTGCAGATACTTTTTTGCCGCCGAATCTTCGACTTCGGCTTCCTTGAAATTTTTGCCGTCGTAAGAATAGTACATCTTTATACGCGAACGGTAACTCATGCGTTTATCGGTGGTGACGCCGATAAATATTCCGTAATCGTCGGCGTATTTTACGTCCAAACTGTCCTCGTCGGACTCTTTATCCCCAACGACCACTCCGTATTCTCGGAGAGTAAGAGGAAAATTCTCGTTAGCATCTCCTATGGTAAGCCGCGTCTGGTTTACAACCCTGCCGTTTCCCAACATGCCTTTATAGGTGTAATAAAGATACAGCTTTCCGTCCACAATGACTACGCTCGGCTCGCCTATTCCGTAATGCAACGCGTTTGAGCCGTAAGTCACTACGGGCTTTACCACGTTTCCGCCCCAACCATTGCCGTTCCATCTTTCCCAAACAGAATCGGGCGATACGGCACGCGCGGCGTATACGTTATTATAACGCCCCTCCGCCTCTATTGTGGAAGTGTAAAACATGTAATACCAACCGTCCATGAATATCACAGCGGGATCGCATACCGAAAACGCTTCTTCCGTGCCGTCAAGCGGCGCAATGCTTACGTATTCGTCCGTCCAGTGCTCGCCGTAATCCGAAGTTGATCTATATGTAAGAACGTCCCAACAATGAGCATACTGGGCGCCCTCCGGCAAACTGGAAAACCACGCTTCGAGCGTTCCGTTTTCGTTATACATCATAGTGGGTCCGTAACGGTATCCCGAATCTCCGCGAGGAACATATATCGTTTGCCCCTCGCGTATCGCAGCCGATACTTCGTAAGTCTTTCCGCGGCGCACCGTACCGCTTACCGCAAAAAAGCCGCAAAGCAGTCCCGCCGCCAACGCAAGACACAATCCGCACGCTACGCACATGATAACGGTTTTAGTTTTCGTATTCATCGCAGTCCTCCTTATCTTTGACGGCGTCATTCTGCCCGCATGTCAAAACTTCGGGACACTGCGCTTTTGCGGAGTTTACTCTGCGCGCGCGCTTTTTAGAAAATTCCCAAACAAGAACTATCGCAAGCCCGACCCCCGCGCCGAACAACGCTATCGCAAAAAACAGCATAAGCGAACCGGCTACTCCGTACATTCCTATACCGATGCCGTCTTTTTCCACGGAGGCGGGGCCGCTTCCCACCAAATCGTTGAAGACCCGTGTCGCCGCCGATATTTCGTCATCGGTGGCTTCGCGTCCGTGGGCCTGGAATTCGGCAAGCTGCGGTATGTAGTTTCCGCCCGAATCTATACGCGACGACTTTATATCCATGCGCACCGCCGTAGCTGTGACGGGTGAATCGAACACCTTTATATGCAGAGTATCGCCGATCGGCTCGTCGGTATAAGACGCTCCGCTCACCGTAAAGAAGTGCTCGCCGTCCAAAGTCCATTGAAGATCGAACGCTTTGGGAAAACCGTAATGCGCCGCAAGTTGCGAGCGTATGCTAACGCCGCGCACGTACTGCGGCTTGCCGAACGTCAAAACTATCCATTCCTCGCACGTCTCGTTGTTTATATTACTGCCCCACTCGGCGCACCACTGCGTTGCAACCGAACCGTCGTTTATATTCTTTACCGCCCAACCGGAAGTTCCTTCCACATTATTCAACGAACTGGACGCCGAAGCCGCGGACGGTATAACAGGGTCGTCGACTACGGGGCGGCGCACTATTTCGGAATCGGCTTTTTCGGCGTTTTCTATTTCCACCGCGGTGGCGTTGCGCACATTTGCCGATACCTCTGAGAGCGACACGAGATAATTGCCGTCGCCGTTAGCCGAACGTTTGGTAACGTGTATGCGGATATACCTTGTAACCACGTTGACGTTAAAAGTTTCGGACGCCGCACCCGACAACCCGTAATCCGTAAATTCGAATCCGCGTACTGCGGGAAACACGTCGCCGGTAACTCCCCACCCGATGTTAAAGTCTGCCGGAAAACAAATGCGTTGCTCGTTGGGAGTAAGCGTCACGCTTTCCACTTTGCGCACGCTTCCGAAGTCGAGAAGTATCCACTCGTTGCAAGCGGGATTTTTTTCGTCCGCCCACTGGCTGTACCACAGCGTTTCTATATCTCCGTCGGTAAGATTTGCGCTTCCCGCATCGATACTCGGGTCGTTGAGAGAGGACGACACCGTAAGCGTAAAATCGGTTGCGGCGCGCGAAGCCGCGACCGTCCCAGCATCGATACGCGGATACACAGGCGCGTTTGCGCACGCGCAGGCAAAACACATTGCGCATGATATAACTAAAAGCGTAATCAGCTTGTTTTTCATGCGGTTTTCCTCCTTATAAGCAATATCACCGTTACGGCTATGCCGGCGAGGGCCAGCCCTCCGGCAATTCCGCCGGCAATCATGAATCCGCCGAACGGACTCTCGTATTCCGACCCTTCAACTGTCAGCGGCGACAGTTCCAGTCCTCCGCGCGTCACTTTAACGCGGAGCAACGCGGTCGCTCCCAGCGAACGGTCGGAGACAGGATAACATTCTACGATAATATCATGCTCGCCGACCGCGTCGTACAAAAGCGACAAAACGCTGCCGTCGACGTTTCCCTCCGACGCCGCAAACACCAGACTATCCGAGCCGCTGTACTTAAAAAGTTGCGTCATATTCACGCGCAGTTCCTTGGCGGTCGTAGCCGTACGCTCGGTAAGAGCCGCCGCCGCGGATACAAACATCTTTCCGCCGTTCTGCACGGTGACTGTAAACGACAGACTTTTACGGCAAAAGTCATTGAGACTCGCGGTGACGGTCACGTCGTACCGCCCGGAGGCAAGTCCTTTCGCATCCAGCGAATACACGTCCCCGCTCACGCTTCCCACACCTTTCGACGAAAAAGAAAGCTCGCCCGCGGAACACGTAAAATATTTTTTAAGGTCAACCGAAAAAGTTTTTTCGCCGTCGAGTACAGTGTTCTCCAACGGAACGGTAGTTATCGCCGACGGATCGGCGGTATCCTGCGGAGACGGAGTTATCGCGTCGCCGGCGAGCGGAGAAGAAAAGACCCTCATCTCGGCAAGCGATATCCCGTATCCTCCGCCCGATATCTGCGACGATCTAAGCGCCTTTATCCCCACCGCGCGCGCCGATATCTTGTTGTCGAAAACAAACGCGTTTTCTCCGCCGGAAGGCGTAAAATCCCGATATATCTGATTCGGCACAACGTACCACGAAACGCCGTCCGGAGAATATACTATTGCGAAATCGCGCGGAAAACCGAAAATGCGACTCTGCTTGGACGCGCCCCACAAAGTCAGCTTACCGATGTTTTTCGCCGACGGAAACCTGTAACCCGTTATCGCGTCGCATTCGTCGGTATCCGACGAGTAGTCGGTATAAAACTTTGTTACAACGGCACCGCCGTCGCGTCCTTCCTCCGTGAATATCCCGTCGCTCAGCGCGTCGGAATTTTTTGCTTGGTCGGAACACAACACGACGCCGCCCGCAGTCACGTCGGTGTAATACGGCAGTGCGTCCAATGCGGCGGAAGAAACGGAATAAGCCGCTATCTCGGCTATCTTAGCAAGCGTAAAGCCGTTGTTGTCCGGCTCGCTTTTCTGCATTACAGTCACGCGGAGCTTATCCGCGGTCTGGTCAGGCACGGGACACACGACGTTCTGTTTTGCCGCCATGCCGTCGAACCGTCCGGCTTCCGCCCATGCGCCGCCGCGCCCCAGTTCTATTTTGATATCCTGCGGTACAAAATCGTCCGCCATAGTAACTTCAATGCGGCGTACGGTTTTTTCCGAACCGAAAGAAAGCGTCATGGAAGGCGCGTCGCCGTAACAGTTGTCGGCTTTTCCCCACTGGCAGTACCAAGCTGTGCCCGCATTGCCGTCTATCGCGTTTTGCGGACGAGTAAGTCCCGGATTGCCTGGATCGGCTTTCCATTCTCCCGAATACGACGATATGGAAAGAGTTATCCTGCTCTCCGTATCCGCGTCGACAGACGGAACATGTCCGACAATCGCGACAGACAAAATGAGAAACAAAGCAACCGCCGCGACAGACAGCATTTTACATTTTTTGCCGTGCAATTAGATCTCCTCCTTATCTTTTACCGTAGAAAACATGACGTGGTCGGAACACACGCCGTTGGATAAAAACTGATACGAAAACTTCGTATCCCCGCTGTTCTTCACTATCATGAACGACAGATTATTCACGCCATTATGCAATTTTACGCTAAGTTTGTGTATGCTTTCGTGGTAAAACATCTCGTTGCCGTCGCGTGTCGCGATGTTCTCTCCGTTGAGCCACACCTTTATGGGAGTATTGCGCCCTATCTGCAAGCCGAGCGTGCAGTCGTCCTCCACTAAAAAGTCGGTGCTGAACATGTAAGCGGAATTTCCGTCAAAGCCGGTGCAGTCGCTGAGCCGCACTATATCTTCGGCAGTGTCCGCCGTTATAAAATCCGACTTACATCCGCAACCGTTCACAGCTTCAGCCGCGCCGCTTTCGTCCGGCAGAGACGCAATATGGAAAAAGCGCAAAGAATCCATAAAGTCGTCGCCCTCGCCCGGGATATACTTCCAGTAGCTTTCGCCCTCGCCGAGCGGCGGAATCACGATATTGTTTTTCCAGTACGGACCGTAAACGCGCCAACGCCGTTTGCCGCTTAGCCCGAATCTTCCTATTATCTCTCCGTCAAGCCGCACTGTACCGGGTAAAGCCTCGGGCAAAATTTTCGCCGCCCCGTCTACACACGCCGCAATTTTGACCGTCTTTTCCTCGCCTGCGCGAAAATTCAGAGCAAATTCGTATGTATCGAGTTTTACCGGAGACGCTATGTCGAATTTTAGCAGGGCATTTGAGAGTTTTCGCGGCGAACGGATCTTCAACACGATTTCGCGCTTTTCTCCGAATCCGATCGCAGGAGAGCCTATCTGAGTCACACAGTATCCGCTCCCGCCGGAATCTTCTTTTATACGTTCGCGCATGCGGCAAACGGAGTCGGCAAGCGCGCCCACGCTGTGGTCGGTACGCGGCGAACGGATTCCAAGCTTATAACCAGCGTCCTTTACGCCGCAGATATCCGACACCCTATCGCCGCCCAGCAGTATGCCCATTACAGCGCCCACCGTAGCTCCCGTGCAATCGGTATCGAATCCGCAATTTACGGCGGCCATCACGGCGTCGGTAAAACTGTGTTCGCAACACGTAAGCGCGGCGGCTATTATGCAGATATTCTGATGAACCATAGCCGATTCGCTATGTCCGTAATCGCGTATTATCCTGTCCATTATCCCGTTGATATCCAGTCCTTTACGACGGTATGCCAAAACGTCGGAAACCGCGCGGTGCAGTCTGCCGTTTTGCGGAACAAACTTCAATGCCGTCTCTATCAGTTCCGCCATAGAACCGCCGCAAAAGCAAAGGCTTTCAAGCGCGGCAAGAAACATCTCGCCGTAAACCGAATCGCTCCCCGCCGGATGGTCGACGCATGCGTCGGTCTCGGCTCTCGCAACCGCCGCTTCGGGGTCTCCGGGATAAAGGCACGCCCACAACTCGCTTCTTATAGGAGCGCCCATGCCGTTATTGAAATACTCGTTATTAAACGAGCCGGAAAGAGGCGGCATTATCCCCTTGCGGTAATTCTTTTTGAAGAACGCGTACTCGCCTGGCGCGTAATCGCAGTTTTCGTTAAAAGCAGTCGCATAGTCGGCAGCCGTGGCGTTTATACCCTTGCTTTCCAAAACATCCAGCCACAAAACCTGCAGATCGAGATCGTCGTTGGGCAACATATTCTCCATATACGACGGCGAATATTTCAGGTCCATACGCTGTTTCATGCCCTCGTAAGGCGCGCCTATATTGCCGCCTATACATTTGCCGAGAAAGCAACCCGTAACTTTGTTTTCGTAATCATTGATCTTTATCATATCCTATCCTTTTATCCCGCTCATTACAACGCTTTCAATGAAATACTTTTGAGCAAAAGTAAACAACACTATCGGCGGAAGCGAAAATATCGTGCAAGCCGCAAACACATAAGGTATTCCGCCTATCTCGCCGACGTTTACGTTTAGAGTGCTTACGCCGAGGGCGAGCGTCCACATATCCTTTGTGTTAAGATACAACAACGGGTTTACGAGGTCGTTCCACACGCCCACAAACGCGCCCACTCCCACGGCGGTAAGAATGGGCACCGCCGCCGGCAAAACTATCCTGAAAAATATCTTGAACTCGTTCGCACCGTCTATTCGCGCACTCTCGTTGAGTTCGCGCGGCAACGTGCGCAAAAACTGCACTACCAAAAAGATGTTCACCGCACCGCCGCCGCACCACATCGGCCAAATGAGCGGGTGCAGGGTGTTGAGCCAGTTCAGATCGGAAAAAATGGTGTAAAGCGGTATCATGGTGACGGTGGACGGTATCATCATCGTGCCCATCACCACCGCAAACACGAAGTTTCGACCAGGGAATTTTATGCGCGTAAAGCCGTACGCCACCCACACCGAACTCAATACCGTACCGGCTATTACCATAACTTCCAACACAGCGGTGTTTTTAAACCAAAGCCACCAGTACGAAGTTCCTTCAAGCGTCCCCACGGCTTTGAAAATATCGACGTAATTGTGCCACTGCAACACCGACGGAAAGAATTTCGCCGGCACCACGGTGGATTCGACAGTAGTCATAAGGCTACGCGACAAAAGCATGAATATGGGAAAACAGAATATCGCCGCGCCGACTATTAAGATAGCATACACCGTCGCGGCGAATATTCGGCGCCGCCTTTTTACGGAGGAAGTCATCAGTCCTTACCCCCTTCGTAGTACACCCACTTATTGGTCTTATAGACAAACAGCGTGAGCGCCATTATTATTACGAATAAGAACCACGCCATCGCGCTGGCAAGCCCCATTTTGCGGTACGACATCCCAAACGTATATATCATATACGCAAGTGTGCTCGTAGACCCGTTGGGGCCTCCCGAGGTTATCACGTATACCGGCGTAAACACTTGGAGCGAATTTATAATACCCATTATCAGATTGTAAAATATGGTGGGCGTAGTCATGGGCACGGTAACGTGTAAAAGCGTCCAAACAGGTCCTCCGCCCTCTATCTTCGCCACCTCGTAGTACGTATCGCTAACAGATTTGAATCCGGCGAGCCATATCAGCATCGACGACCCCATGCCCCACAAGCTGTAAACTATAAGGGACAGCATAGCGGTCTTTTCCGAAGTGAAAAACGCGAAGCGTCCCAGTCCGAGCGCCATGAATATCCGATTGTATATGCCGTACGTATAGCTGAACAGATCGGTTATTAAAATGCCCGACGCCACCGCCGGAAGTATCACCGGCAGGTAGAACAACGCGCGGAATACTTTTATACCTTTCAGCTTGGCATTTAACCCCAGCGCGAGAAAAAACGAACAAAAGAGCCCCAGCGGCACCGATATAAACGCGTATACAAACGTGTTTATCACCGACTTGGTAAAAAACATCTGGCTCCACATGTCCTTGTAGTTTTGCAATCCGACGTTTATCGGCGGAGTTATGTTGTTGTACTCGGTAAAACTGTAATAAAACGATTTAACAAGCGGCAATACGGTAAACAGAGCAAGCCCGATTATAACGGGCAACAAAAAGACGTAACCCGTCACCGTTCTTTTAAGTTTTACTTTTGTCTTGTCTCTCATAACGGAACAGTCTCCCGTATCACTTCATCGCATTGGTGAGAGCCGTTTCGTAAGACGACCAGTCAGAAGCCGATATAGCGCCAGAGGAAGAAAGTATCGGACTCGTCACCTGTTTATTGAGCGCGTCGGTTAGCATGCCGGCGTTTTGCGGCTTACTCATGTAAGTGGATATGGGAAACACTTTTTTAACGCCGGTCTCCTGCAAAAACGCGTTCTGGTTTATGCCCGCTTTGGGGTAGTCTTTCCACTCGTTGCTGTCGGCGAGCGATTTGAGCGCGGGCACTACGTTACCGCTGCGGGCGAGTATCGTTTGACCCTCGGCGCTCATTATGTAAAACAGGAATCTCACCGCAAGATCCTTGTGCTGTCCGAGAGCCGATACCGAATATCCGCTCGCGCCGAGCGCTACGACGTTTGTCTCCATATCCGGCACATGCACAACGTCCCATGACGCGAGCGATTTATTTATCACCGGCGCGTCGGCGCGCACCCCGAAATACATGCCTACGTTACTGCCGGTAAACGACAGTCCGGTATTGCCGAAAGTATCGAGTATCGCGCCCGACTTTGTCATATCGCGCAGTTCCGTATAAGCCGCGCGCGCTTTGTCGTTTATTTGTCCGGCCGTGCCGTTCTCGTTGAAAAGCGTGCCGCCCTTTCCCTCGAAATATTGAAGCATCGTCACCGGCCAGTTAAGGCGCATATCGAGTCCGGCGCGCAACACCGTTCCGTCGGAGTCCAGCTTCGCTATTTTACCGGCGGCGGATATCATATCGTCCCATGTCCAGCTTTCGGAAGGATAGCTTTCACCTGCGTCGTCGAATATAGCTTTGTTGTAATACAAGACTACCTGCGAATATTCGCGCCCGAGCATGTGGATTTCGTCGCCCACCTTTCCCACCTCGGCTACTTCGGGATAAATGAGATCGTCGGAAAAACCGTACTGCGTAAAATAGTCGCCGAGGTCGACGGTTATTTTAGTGGAAGCAAAGTAACCCACAAGCGAGTCGAGCGTAAAAAACAGATCGGGCAATTCGCCGCTCGATGCCTGCGACACAAGTTTGTCGCTGTAATTACCGCTGTACGATTCGACGGAAAAATCTATGGTAACGTCCGTATTCGCCTTTTTGAAACCCGCTATAAGACTTTGCATCATTGCGTGTTCCTCGGTGTTTTCCGATATTCCCACTCTGAATACGTTTTTACGATTGGGGCGTCCGAACAGTCCTCCGCCGCCGTCGCAAGCCGCAAACGACAGTACGAGAACGACCGCCGCAAGAAAAACCGCAATTCTTTTGAATCTTTTCATTTTCCGTCTCCTCTTTATTGTTATAGATTATAATCTACGCCGAAGCGCGCATTATTACCTTTTTCGCCTTTTTACAGCATTATTATAAAATACATCGAGATAAATTTCAATGGGCATTTTCCACACGGCATTGGGAAAAATCCACAAAAAAACCTTTGGAAGATTTTTCCAAAGGTCAAAGTCATTATATATCGGTATCGTTTTCTCCTCCCGTCCGCATTTTTTGACGGTACTGCATCGGCGTTACTCCCATGAACCGCTTAAAAAGCGAATAAAACGTCTTGGCGTCGCAGTATCCCACGTCTATCATCACGGAGTTTATCGGCATGTCCGTTTCGCTTAATAGTTTGCAGCTTTTTTCTATCCGCTTTTGCTGAACGTAATGCGAAAACCCCACGCCGATCTTCTGCCTGAACAGACGCGAAAAACTTTTGGGGCTCATGTACACCTTTTGAGCGAACTTTTCCAGCGATACCGGGGACGGACCGTCTCCTGCGATACTCTCCGATATCTCGTTTAATACCGATTGCAACAACCAGCGCGGGTCGGAATCCTGTTTGTTTTTTATATTGTCGCAAAATACTTTTGTGAGCAGTATTATAAGATAATGTTTAAGGCAACCGATACAACCGTAGCTGTGGCGGACGTATTCGTCGCGCATAAGTTCTATAAGCGCGCGGTAATTGCCCTCTTTATCGTAAAGTTGCAAAAACGTTATATTGTGCGGATCGAAAAACAGGTTTCTGAAAGCAGAAAGTTTTATTATCTCGTTGGCATTATATTCGTTTATCATACTGCCGTCTATGAACTCCGGCACAAAATCTATGTTGATCCATTTGAGCGTTTTTCCCTCGTCGGGAAAAAACGTGTGATTCGCTCCGTACCCAAGCACAAACATATCGCCGCTGCGCACAGGAAGCCGGTGCCCGTTTATGACGTGCACTCCGCTACCGTCGGTAACGTAGAATATCTCCAAAAAGTTGTGGGTGTGTTCGGGCAACATTCCCGGAAGATACACCGATTCGTTTATCGTTATCTGTTCTCCCTCGCGGGCAAAATTGGTGAATTTGTACTGGTACATATTTCTTATTATATCAAAAGATATCAAAAAAGTCAATACGCAATATCATTTGCATAAATGCGCACTTTATTGTATAATAGAGTACACAAGAAAAAATTGATAATATTATCATAAAGTGAGAAAAATAAATGAATGTGCATGAGCGAATCACCGAACTTTTAGAGAAAAGAGGCTGGAGCTTATATAAGCTTGCAAAAGAGTCAGGGATATACGAGACCACGGTTTACGATTGGTTCAACGAAAAACATTTTACCCCCAGCGCGCAATCGATAGAGTATATATGCGCCGCGCTTAATATAAGCCAAGCCGAATTTTACAGCGGTATCGATGAAACGAACCTAAGCGACGAACAGTTGCGCCTGCTCGAATTATTTGCAAAAGTTCCCGCAAAAAAGCACAAAGTCGTATTCGATTTATTAAAAGCATTGAGCGATACGGACAACAGAATTTGACCGACCCGAACGGCGCGATACCGACGCCGTTTTTTATATGTTCCTGCCGGCGTACAACGCGCCGATACGTTTTATGCCCTCTTTTAATATATAGTTCAGTCACTTGACTATTTTTTTACCAAGTTTTATAATATACATGTTTGACCACAAACTCGTATCATTATGGAGGTATGTAATGAAGAAAATGACTATCGACGGCAATACCGCCGCGTCGCACGTAGCGTACGCGTTCAGCGAGGTTGCCGCAATCTCCCCGATCACGCCCTCGTCCCCCATGGCGGAATACGCCGACGAATGGGCGGCTACGGGACGCGTGAATATGTTCGGACAGCCCTTGCGGCTTGCCGAAATGCAATCGGAAGCAGGAGCCGCGGGAGCCGTACACGGAAGCCTTGCCGCCGGCGCGCTTACCACCACTTACACCGCAAGCCAGGGTCTCTTGCTCATGATACCCAACATGTACAAGATAGCGGGCGAAATGCTGCCTTGCGTGTTTCACGTATCGGCGCGCGCGCTTGCCGCCCACGCGCTGTCTATATTCGGCGACCATGCCGACGTAATGGCCTGCCGCCAGACGGGATTCGCCATGCTCGCGTCCAACTCGGTACAGGAAGCCATGGACCTTGCGCTTGTGTCGCACCTCTCCACGCTTAAAGCGAAAGTGCCGTTTTTGCACTTCTTCGACGGATTCCGTACCAGCCACGAGATAAGCAAGATAGAAGGCATAGAATACGAAGAAATAAAGAAAGTCGCCGAAGAAGCCGGCATACCCGAAGAAAT
>CATKCE010000113.1 GCA_949744905.1 uncultured bacterium | reverse complement strand
GCCGTAAACGCCGGAAAAAATTTAGCGTATAACATAGAACGCATATACGATAAATACAAAAATAAAATTGCCGGCGCGGCGTCCGCTTTAAGCGCCAACGATCCTTTAAGAATACTTGCCAAAGGATATGCAAAAATATATAATGAGAGCGGCAAAGCGGCGGCATACGAAAAACTTGCGACAGGAGACGCTGTTACCGCGGTAATGGACGGCGGACGTATCAAAGCGAAAGTAGTCGAAAAGATCGCGAACGGAAATCAAAAATTATGATCGGAGCACAAAATTTATGGATCTCGAAACAAAACTGAAAGAACTCGAAAATACCGCCGATAAACTGGACGATAAAGACATAGCGCTCGACGAGGCGGTCAAACTGTTTGAACACGGCGTTAAGCTCATACGCGAATGTATGGACCGCTTGAGCGATAGCAAAGGCAAGATCGACAGTATACGCGGAGAACTCAACGCTTTGATGAAAGAAAACGGAGGCATGGCCGATTGAATTTTACCGAAGAATATGCAAAACGTAAAATTGCTGCGGAAGAATATATACGCGAGCAACTTTGCGAAATCAGCGACTTTCCCGTAAAATTACGCGAAGCGGCGGAATATTGTCTGCTGGGAGGCGGTAAACGCCTGCGCCCGATACTTTTGACCGAAGCGGTGAAAATGTTCGGAGGCGAGGTCACAAAAAGCGTAAAACGGTTTGCCGTTGCCGTAGAATGTATCCACACGTATTCGCTCATTCACGACGACCTGCCCTGTATGGACGACGACGATTTAAGACGCGGACTGCCGTCATGCCATAAAAAGTTCGACGAAGCGACGGCCGTGCTTACCGGAGACGCTCTTTTGAATTTAGCGTTTGAACTGATCTTTAAGTCTGTGGCGTCGGAAAACGATCCCGAATTTATACGAGCCGGAGAAGTTATTGCGGGCGCGGCCGGCGGAAACGGCATGATAGGCGGGCAAATCTGCGATCTGTCGCAAAACGTGACCGGAAAAGACATATACTATATTTACGGACATAAGACCGGCGCGCTGATTAAAGCCGCGCTGTACGCAGGCGCGCTTATAGGTAAAGCCGGCAAAAGCGAACTCGAAAAAATCGACGAGTTCGGCAATCTGTTCGGATTCTGTTTTCAGCTCCGCGACGATATTCTGGATATGCAAGACGAAGATCCCGATAAAAAAACTTATGCGGCTTTGTTCGGAAAAAAGACAGCGGAGATCGAAATGAAAAATCGAACGGACGAAGCGATCTCAATACTGCGTACGATCGATAACTCGGAATTCTTATTAAAACTTACGGAAAAATTTGCGGAAAGAGAAGTATAGCAAAATTGAACGACAGGATAAGACAAATCGACTCGCCCGAAAAACTCAAAGGATTGAGTTATAACGAGTTGGTCGCATATTGCGGAGATATACGGGAGTTCATAATCGAAACCGTAAATAATACCGGCGGTCATTTGGCATCGAGTCTGGGGACCGTCGAATTATCCGTTGCTCTGCATTACGTCTTCGACTGTCCGAAGGACAAGATTTTGTGGGACGTCGGGCACCAGGCATACGCGCACAAGATAATAACCGGACGCGCCGACGGTTTTTCCCGCCTTAGGTCCAACGGCGGTATATCAGGATTTCCAAAGATGTCGGAAAGCGAATTCGACGCTTTTACCATGGGACACAGTTCGACGTCGTTATCGGCGGCACTGGGATATGCGCGCGCAAGGGACGTGCTGAAAAAAGATTATAACGTTATCGGTGTTATAGGAGACGGCGCGTTTACCGGAGGTATGGTATACGAAGCGCTCAACGACATAGGCGCGTCCAAAGCGCGCCTTATTATAATTCTAAACGATAACGAAATGTCTATTTCGAAAAACGTCGGCGCAATGAGCGAATACTTTTCAAAATTGCGTCTCAGTAAACGGTATAATCGTTTAAAATCAACCGTCAAAAAGGGTGTTTTAGGTATTCCGTTACTCGGCCCGAGCATCTATAAAGCTCTCGGTAAAACCAAGGACGGAATAAAATCCGTTGTCCAAAACAACAAAATGTTCGAGCAAATGG
>CATKCE010000112.1 GCA_949744905.1 uncultured bacterium | reverse complement strand
GCCGTACGTAAACGGCGACAGCAAAATACTTATACTCGGCAGTTTTCCCAGCATAAAATCACGCGAAGAAGGTTTTTATTACGGAAACAGACAAAACCGATTCTGGAAAATACTGTCCGAGAGTTTCGACTCCGAAGTCCCGCAAAATATAAAAGACAAAAAAGCGCTATTAAACGCTAACAAAATCGCGCTATGGGACATAGTTATATCATGCGAAATAAACGGCTCTATGGATAAAGATATCCGCAATCCGACGGTAGCCGATATCCCCTCTTTGATGTCGACGTATCCGATAAAAAGAATAATAACAAACGGCGCCACGGCAAGCAAACTTTTACGCACGTATTATCCGCAGTACAACGAGGTGAGCCTTGCTTTGCCGTCGACCAGTCCCGCCAACGTCAAACTGGATAAAACCCTTTGGATAAACGTATTACGTAGCACGGTATGACAAAATAAGCGCAAAAGAGAAAAATTGTTCACTTAATTTGATTGCGTTTTCGGCAAATACATATTATAATACAGTAAACATACTTCAGGCATGCATTTTATAATATGACGCTGTCAAAGGAGTCCGTATGAGCTTTTTGAAACTGGAAAACGTATGCAAGGAATACAAGACCGCCGCGGGCGTTTTCAAAGCGCTGGACGATATAAACTTCGAACTCGAAGACGGCGAGTTTGTTATAATACTCGGCCCCAGCGGCGCAGGCAAAACGACTCTTCTCAATCTGCTCGGAGGCATGGATTCGGCAACGGGCGGAGAAATAGTCCTCGACGACAAAATAATTTCGTCGATGAACAAAAAACGGCTTACACAATACAGGCGCGAAGATATAGGCTTTGTATTCCAATTTTATAACCTTATGCCGAATCTTACCGCGGTTGAAAACGTTGAACTTGCCACCGAGATATGCAAAAACGCACTTGTTCCGGCACAGGTATTGAGCGACGTGGGCTTAAACGATAAACTTAAAAACTTCCCCGCGCAATTATCGGGCGGCGAACAGCAACGCGTAAGCATAGCCCGCGCCATAGCCAAAAATCCGAAACTTTTGTTATGCGACGAACCCACCGGAGCGCTTGATTACGCAACCGGCAAAGTTATTCTGCGGTTACTGCACGACATATCCAAAACAAACAAAAAACTTGTTATTGTGGTCACCCACAACCAGGCTCTTAAAGATATGGCGGACAAAGTGATCTGTATCAAAAACGGCAGAATAGAAAACGTTACGGTCAATTCGTCGCCTATGCCGATAGAGGAGATAGAATGGTGATGAAAGCGTTCGGAAGATCCGCGTTCCGCCTTTTTACAAAACATCTTGTCCGACTTATTACCATAATAGCTATAGTCACGGTAAGTATCGGCATTACGTCAGGCATCGGAGAAGTCGAAGGCAGAATAAAATCAACGGTAAACGATATTTACAAAAAACAAAACGTATCCGACTTTTACGTAAAAAGCAAACGCACCATGGGCTTTACCGCCGACGAACTGAATTACATGGCTGAAAAATTCGGGGCGGAAAACGTAATGCTCAGTTTTTGTTACGAGATACCTTCCGTAGACGACAACGGCATAATAAAGGACGTTACGCGCGTCTACTATTTTGATTTTGACAATTCGTACATAAACAAGATAATGTTACTAAAAGGCAAACTCCCCTCCGCCAAAAACGAGATATTGTCCGAGCGCGGCACGGAAGAACTCGAAGGATACGCTATCGGCGAAACCGTTAAAATAAACGGACAAAATTTTACCGTATGCGGCATCGTCCTCAATCCGCTGCTTATAAGCAAAATTGAGGAACCGAGTTTTACGGACCCCGCGCGAAAACTCGACCATGTGATATACTTCGATAGCGAGCCGCAAATCGTAAACGACGTTTATGCGGTATTATCCGACCGAAGCATGTTCCGCTCTTTCGGCAACGGTTACGAAAAACAAATAGATCGACTGAAAAGTGAAATATCGGACTTTATGGGCGGCGAAAACGCAAGCGTTTTGAGTTTGTACGAAAACTCCGGACTTTACGCAATAGTTTCTTATGCCGAGAAAGTCGGACTCATCGGCATAGTTTTCGTCGTGTTCTTTCTTCTTGTTACAATGCTTGTGGTATACGCGAATATGGCGCGTCTGTACGACGAAGAACGCGGACAGCTTGCATGTCTTAAAACTTTGGGATATTCGGATATTTCCATAGTTGGCAGGTATACCCTGTTCGTATTTATCGGTACGCTTTTGGGCGGACTGTTAGCTTTACCGCTGGGTATGGGACTTACCGCTCTGATATATTCGTCGTTTAACATGCAATATACAATGCCGCCGTTCCCCGGCACCGGACACATGGTATACTATTTAATGACATTTGCGGCGATAATGCTATCGACGTTACTGCTTACTTTGTTTTCAGGCTTGAAAACAGTCGGAAATAAACCGGTAACGTTGCTTACGCCGAAAGCGCCCAAATCGGGCAAAAAGGTCATTATAGAACGCATAGGATTTATATGGAAAAGACTCAGTTTTAAGTACAAATCGACTTTACGCAACGTTCTGTTATTCAAAAGCCGATTTTTTATGACTGTTATATCTATAATAGGCTCTACCGTGCTTGTTCTGTCGGGGCTCGGACTGCTCGACTGTACGCTGAAATACGGAAACGCGTCGTCGCTGGTCGCCATATCAGCCGCGCTCATAGTCTTTTCCGCGGCGCTTTGCGCGCTGGTAATATACAATCTTACTAACATCAACGTGAGCGAACGTAACCGTGAGATCGCCACGCTTATGGTGCTTGGATATCATGACCGCGAAGTCACCGGATATATTTTCCGCGAGATATATATTATGTGTCTCATAGGCGCTTTGCTCGGCGTCCCTCTGGGACTCGGTTTTTTATCGTTTGTGTTCGACCTCGTAAGTTTCGGCGCAATAGCGGATATAAACTGGTGGACCTGGATACTCGCGCCGGCAATAACAATGCTGTTCGGTTTTCTCTCCACCATGTTGCTTCGCCGCAAAATATTGAAAACCGATATGAACGCATCGCTCAAAACGCTTGAATAAACGCCTTACGCCAACCCGCTTAAATCGTTTGACAAAGCCCCGCCCCGCATGGTACAATAAATCATACGCACGGGGTTATGGCGCAGTTGGTAGCGCGTTTGAATGGCATTCAAAAGGTCAGGGGTTCGAATCCCCTTAGCTCCACCAAAGCAACCTAAACGAACCGCTTTTGCAAGTGGTGAAGTTTAAGTTGTTTTTTTTTATATCTTATAACCAATACGGGAGTCAATCGGATATGCCGAGATTTGTGCCGAAAAACCTTACGTCAAAATATTTGTATATGGTCATATTGCAAGAGAAAAAGCAGAAGACGTGGTACGATTTTGATATGAAAAAAGATAGCGAAACAGAGATACGATATGTTCGGGACACCGACGAATCCTTTTGGTTCACGCTCGACAAGCACTTACTTTTTGCGGAGTTTCAAAAGAAAGTGCGAGATAAGCAAGGGTATATCCTATTGCAAAACGGTATACCCGTCGGGATTTTGCGCTATAACCTATTTTGGGATAATACTCCGTTTTGCACTTTGCTGTACGTTAAAGGAGGCATGCAAAGAAAAGGCTTGGGAAAAAAGCTGATGCAATTTTGGGAAAACGAAATGAAAGCACTCGGTTTCGATTGGGTTTTGGTATCCACTCAAAAGAATGAGAATGCGCAATATTTTTATCGTGCAATCGGTTATATCGATTGCGGCAACTTAACCGCTCCCGACCAAACCGTTGAACTATTGTTAAACAAACGTCTTTCAAATTAAAAAATAAACGGCATATTTTTATGCCGTTTTATTACGTATTCGGGAAATCCGTTAAGCGCTATTCCGCACCCCGCATTGTTTTCCATATTTGTTCTCGTGTCGGGAGTGCCTCGATTGCGCCTTTTTTCGTGGTAGTGAGCGCCCCGCAGACGTTCGCGAAAGCAAGCGCCTTTTGCGGCGAAAGCCCTTCTTCGCGCGCAAGCAAAAATGCGCCGTAAAAGGCATCGCCCGCGCCCGTGGTATCTATGGGGCGCACCGAAACAGTATCGGCTTGGTAAAGTTCTCCGTTGTAAAAACAAACGCTCCCTTTCTCGCCCATCGTTACGCATACCGTTTTGTTTTTTCCCGTCGCTTGCCGTAACGACTGCATATCGCCGTATAAAAGCGATACTTCACTTTCGGAAAGTTTTACTATATCGGCTTTTGCGATATATTCACAGCTGATTTGCGCCGCAACTTTTGCGTCGGGATAAATGTCTTCTCGATAGTTTACGTCGAATCCGAGAAGTTTTCCCGCTTTATGTACGGCGTTGGCAACACGGCTTGCGAATTCTCTGCCATGCGGTTCACTCAACATAAGCGAGCCGATATGTACCAAATCGGCGACTTTTATCAACGGCTCCACGTCGGAGAAATCGATAAAACTGTCCGCCGTATTTTTTCGGTAAAAGCAAAAATTGCGTTCGCCCGTTTGGTCTAAACTCACAAACGCCAGAGTTGTATTGCGACTTCCGTCGCGTTGTAACCGTACTTCTTTTAAGCCGCAATCGCAGGCAAATTCGGTGAGTTTGTCGCCGATAAGGTCGGCGCCCACTCTGCCCACAAAGCCTGCGTTGCCGCCTAAACGCGCAATGCAACACGCCACGTTAAACGGCGCGCCGCCCGCACGAAACGTAAAACTTTCTCCGTCCGCGCTTTGTTTGCCGAACATATCCGCTAAAATTTCGCCTATGCAAAGTATCATATCGTTCTCCCACGCAACCGCTTGCAAGAGCGTTTTGCCTTTACTCTATTTTGTTGTTTCGCCTATTGTTAAATCGGCGTTTATTACCGTTTTTTGCGCATACTCTTTTCCTTGCACGCGGGCAAACAAAACGTCTACCGCCGCAGATGCCAACGCTTCTATATCCTGTCGCACCGTGGTGAGTTTAGGGTGCGGACACCACTCGTCCATTACTCCGTCGAACCCCACAATCTGCAAATCTTCGGGCACGCGTTTTCCGAGCAAGAACGCATTATAATAGGCGGCATTTGCAAGTATATCGCTACCTGTGAATAATCCGTCTATATCGGGATTATTCCGCAAATACTCGCGCATTACGTCCATTTCGTCGCCGTGTTTGAAATCCGCTACAAACAGACGCGACGGCAAACCGCGTTCGCGCATACAATCTTCATATGCTTTATAGCGCAGGCGGACTTCGCTTTCTACCTGTGTTTTGCCGCAGACACACCCTATTTTTTTTACACCGCGCGACAAAAGATATTCCACCGCTTCCCGCGACGCATCATAGTTATTGCTGGTAACGAACGGGACTCTGCCGCCGATATGACGATCCACCGAAACAATAGGCAGACCTTCGTCTATATTCTCGTGCACATGGTGCGTGATAAATATAATGCCGTCTACACGCGCTTGCCGAATCATTTCGAGCATTTCGGTTTCTTTCGATTTTTTATCTTGCGAATTTACCACAAGCATTCGCACGCCCTTGCGGCTCAAATACTCTTCTGCGTAGTAAATGATTTTGGCAAAAAACGGGTGCCGTATGGTGGGCACCGATATGGCAATCGTTGCACAAGATTGATTTTTAAGATTGCGCGCCGATTGATTGGGAACAAAATTCAGCTTTTTCACGGCAGCGTCTATGCGCTTGCGCGCACTGTCGCTGACGCTGCCGTTTCCGCTGAGAGCGCGGGAAGCGGTGCCGACACCGACACCCGCTTCCTTTGCCACGTCTTTGATTGTAGCCATACGCATCATCTCCTGCACCCCCGCAAGACGCCGTGCCTTACGATATGTGCAAAATCAGTATAGCACAGCCGTATGGTTTTGTCAACGCACATTGCCCTTTCTTATTCTTGGGGTTCTTCGGGCGTGGGCGCAACGTACTGATTTACCGCGTC
>CATKCE010000111.1 GCA_949744905.1 uncultured bacterium | reverse complement strand
TCCTGATAAATCAGCTTCCGTACCTGCCGTCCCATCCTCCTTGATGATCTGCACATTGGCAGCATATGCCTGATACCGCGCCGCTTAAAAATATAACACCCCATAAACTAAGAAGCACGTTCGGAACTTCATTATACAGAGAAACGCAGGATATTTATGTAGTAGCGGATGTTTTGGGACACAGCGATGTTAATACAACAAAAAAGCATTATGCTCAAATGAGCGAAGAAATACGTAAAAATGCGGCAAATGCCGTTACTCTGCATAAAAATCGCACTGAATAAGCGTACTATTTCACGCATAGCACTTATAAAACCGTTCAATTTTTGCGAAATAGATTTTCCACGCACTTTGTTACGGCGTATTTAACGTGTTCGTATGTCAGTCCGCCTTGCAGATAAGCGATGTACGGTTCGCGTATCGGCGAATCGGCGCTAAGCTCAATTGATGCGCCTTGCACAAATGTTCCGGCTGCCATAATTACTTGGTGGCTGTATCCAGGCATATCCCAAGGGTAAGGCGTTACATGACTGTCTACCGGCGAAACCGTTTGTACTGTCTGACAGAAATTTATCAATTCATTTTTGTTTTTGAATTTTATCGAACAAATGATATCGTTCAGTGGACTGTTATCGTTCGGCATAGTTTCGTATCCAAGTTCTTTATAGATGGTTCCAAACAGTAAAGCCCCTTTTAGTGCTTGCGCCGTTATGTGCGGGGCCATAAACAGTCCTTGATAATAAGGTCTGTAATCGGCGGCGTAAGAGCCTACTTCCGTACCAACGCCCGGAGCGGTCATCCGGTACCCTACCAACTCGACGCAATCCGCTCTGCCGACAATATAACCTCCCGTGGGCGCTATTCCCCCGCCCGGATTTTTTATCATAGAGCCGGCGCATATATCCGCGCCCGATTCTATGGGTTCCGAATCGGATACAAATTCTCCGTAACAGTTATCGACGGCTATTATTGTTTTCGGCGCCATTTGTTTTATAAGCGAACAAACTTTTTTTATTTCCTCTGTAGAAAACGCGTTTCGCCAACTGTATCCGCGCGAGCGTTGTATGAATATCATTTTCGGCGAGGTTTTTTTGATGTATTCGACAATCGCATTAAAATCGAAATCTCCGTTTTTTAATTCTATCTTATCATATTTTATATTAAAATCTTTTAACGAGCCTATGCCTTTATCGCATATGACGCCTTGTAGTGTGTCGTAAACGTCTCCCGATATAGATAAAAGCGTGTCATTGGGCCTTAATAAGCCGAAAAGCATAAGTGTTATGGCATGTGTGCCTGACGTAATAAGCGGTGAAACGATGGCTTTTTCCGCTTTGAATATGTCGGCGAAAACTTCGGAAAGAGTATCTCTCCCCACATCGTCGTAACCGTATCCCGTAGTCGGCGTAAAATGACGCAAAGCGATTTTGCGGTTTTGAAACGCTTGCAAAACTTTGATTTGATTTATATAGGCAATGCGTTCTATCGATGCGTATTTTTCCGCAAGTTTGTTTTCCGTCGTATTTATGAGAGTTTCTATATCCATGTTTTATCCTCTTGCAACCATTTGTCCGCTATTGCGGAAATGTGTTCGTAGTAATTTTCGTTGATGTATTGCTTTTCGGCTTGGATCCATTTGAAAAAGGTTGTCTGTCTTTTGGCATATCTCCTGCTGTTTTGTTTGATTTCCTCGCAAACAGAATTAAAGTCGACGCCATGTTGTAAAGCATTGATCGTTTCTTTGTAGCCTATTGCTTGCATGCTTCGGCATCCCCAATAGGCGCTTAAGGATCTTACTTCGTCGATAAGTCCTTTTTCGAACATTTTATCAACGCGGGCATTTATCCGTTGATACAGTTCCTGCCGGTCGGGATTCATAACAAAAAAAAGAACGTCGTAATCGCATTTTTCGTTTCGAATTATCTCGGTTTTTGTTTTGCCGGTCTGTTCGATAATTTCCAAAGCGCGTATTGTTCGTTTTATATCGTTAACGGCAATTTTTTGCGCGGCTGTTTTGTCGCGTTTTGCTAACAATTCGTGCAGATATAGAGCACCGTTAGTTTCGGCGATTTTAACGTATCGTTCCCGCAGTTCTTTGTCGGGTGGAGTTTGTGCGAAGTTGGGATTGTTGATAAAAGAATTTATGTATAACCCAGTTCCTCCCGCCACGATCGGCAAAACACCGTTTTTATGAGCTCTTTGTATGATTTTTTTTGCGTCAGCTACGTAATTTTGTACCGAATATTCTTTATCCGGATATACTATGTCTATCATAGTATGTTCAATACCGCATTTTTCTTCTTCGGTTATTTTTCCCGTCCCTATATCCATTCCACGGTAAATTTGCATGGAATCCGCGCCGATCACTATCGCGTTATATTTTAATGCGAGTTTTACTGCTATATCCGATTTGCCGGTTGCAGTAGGTCCGCCTATAAACAAAACTTTATTCATGCGCGTTTGAAAAGCTTTTCCAAATCGTATTTGGAAAATTTGATTACCGTAGGTCTTCCGTGCGGACAGAATTTTGCGCTTTCGGATTGGTTCATTTGTTTTATGAGATCGCATATCTCGCCGGGCGCTAAGTCGTCTTCCCCTTTTACCGCGCTTTTGCATGCGGCTTGCATGATATTTTCTTTAAGAAAATCCGAATTGTTTTTGATCTCTTCGATATTTTGTAGTAGTATCGAAATAAAGTTTTTCAAATCCATCTTACTGCAGCACACCGGTAAAGCATAAAGCGAATATGAATTGCCGCTCAATGCGTCGATCTTGAAACCGCAAGAATTTATGCGGGGCAAATTTTCGTCCATCAATGCTTTTTCGGAAGGCGATACGTCGAAAATGTACGGAACCAGTAAGTCCTGTAAAAAAGTTTCACCGTTATCCATTTGTTTTACCAATTTATCGTACAGTATTTTTTCATGAGCGGCATGTTGGTCTATTAAATAGAAATTATTGCCGCTTTCCGCCAATATATAAGTATTAAAGAGTTTGCCTGTCGGGCGTATTTCATTTTCATCTTCAAAAAGTTTGAGGGGCTGTGAGATATCGAATCTTTTATTTTCGTCGTGTCGGTCGTTATTATTGTTTATGTGTGTGTCGGTGTCGGTTGCGTAAAATGCGTTTTGAACAAAATTATCGAATTTTGTTTTTATTATTGTTGTTTCGGATAGAGACGGCGTTATCGGTGTGAACGAGCGCGCTACGGGTAAATCGTCAAGACGATTTACATTTGCATCGATCTGCTCCGAATCTTTGGTGGTTATCTGGGGCAGCGGCTGTGCGAATATTATCGGCTCGGTCGCTAAATCGTCGATTTTATTTTTTACCGCGTTGTAAACTATGCCCTTTAATCGTTTTTCGCATGAAAAACGAACATCCAGTTTGTTGGGGTGCACGTTAACGTCCACCATATCGGACGGGATATCGATATAAAGCACGTATGCGGGAAATTGCCGTTTCATCAAATAATTCTGATAGCACTGCTGTATGCAATACGACATTTCGGTATTTACGATATATCTACCGTTAACTATCAGCGTTTGGTAATTGCGATTATGCTTGGTGTAATCGGGACGGCAAACATATCCCGATATTTTTATGTCAGGCATAACATGCAAAATTTCAGTCATATTACTCAAAAATTCCGCTCCGTATACGTTGTAGATAGCAGATTCTACGCCGTTTCCGTCCGATTGATATATTGTTTCGTCATCGGCGGTATATTTGATTTTAAGATACGGATTTGCAAGTATGATTTTTGCTATAAATTCGGTCACCGAACTTTCTTCCGCTTGCGGTTTGCGTAAAAATTTCGCGCGAGCCGGTATATGGGCAAAAAGATTTTTGACCGTAACTTTTGTGCCGTACGGAATACCGCATTCGCCTTCTTCGACTATTTTTCCGTCTTTTAACGATAATTTGTATCCGAGGTCATGCCCTAAGGACCTTGACGACATTTGCACCTCGGCTACTGAGGCGATGCTCGGCAACGCTTCTCCGCGGAAGCCCAGCGTTGAAATCGTTTCAAGGTCTTTTAAGTCCTTTATCTTGCTTGTGGCGTGCGGCATAAAGGCGACGGGCATGTCGTCTTTATCGATGCCTTTGCCGTTATCGGAAACGGAAATATAAGATATGCCGCCGTTGCGGATGTCGACCGTTATATTGTCCGCTCCGGAGTCGATACTGTTTTCGACCAGTTCTTTTACTATCGAGCGCGGATTTTCCACTACTTCGCCGGCGGCGATCCTGTTGAAGACCGTGCTGTCTAATACGTTTATCTTGCCCATTATAATGTCGCCTTTTCTTTGAGATCGCTCAAAATATCGAGTGCGGTCCGCGGTGTTATGTTATCTATATCCAATTCCCGCAATATCTTGGTTACTTCGTGTTGCTTGCCGTCGGGTGCGAACAAAGATATCTGTTTGCTTAGCGTTACCGCGGTTTCCGTGCTTAAATCGGACGTTTCCAGGCGTTTCAATATTTCTTTTGCGCGTTTGACGACTTCTTCCGGCAATCCGGCAAGACTTGCGACTTCTATGCCGAAACTGCGGTTGGCGCTTCCGCGCATAAGTTTGCGGAGAAACACAATAGAATTCCCCAGTTCTCTGACTGTAAGTTTGTAGTTTTTTATACCTTTGAGTTTATCTTCGAGGTCGGTAAGTTCATGGTAATGCGTTGAAAACAGGACTTTCGCATTGGATTTTTCCGAGAGGTATTCTATTATGGCATGGGCAATGCTCAATCCGTCGAAAGTCGACGTTCCTCTCCCTATTTCGTCCATCAATAGCAAGGAGTTGTCGGTGGCGTTATTTAGTATGTCCGTGACTTCGGACATTTCGACCATGAAAGTGCTTCGGCCGGATATTAAGTCGTCGCTTGCACCCACTCGGGTGAATATTCTGTCGGTGATGCATATTTCGCTACTGCGCGCAGGTACAAAACTTCCTATTTGCGCCATAATCGCAATCAACGCGACTTGTTTCATGTATATGCTTTTCCCCGCCATATTGGGTCCGGTGATAAGCATTATTTTGCTTTCGGCAGAATCCAGATAAGTGTCGTTGGGAACGAAATCGTCGTCCCGCAAGAGTTTTTCCACAACCGGGTGACGACCTTCTATGATTTTTATCCGGTTGCTTTCCGAGATTTTCGGCTTTGTGTAATTGTTCTCTTTTGCCGTAATCGCAAGGGACACTATGCAATCCAATAGTGCCACTTTTTTTGCCGTAGAAAGATATTCGTCTGTTTTTCGCGCCAGTTCGCTTATGAATTGCTTATAAAGCGTATCTTCTCTTAGGCCGGATAGTTCCTGCGCGTTAAGTATTTTTTCTTCCAGTTCTTTTAGTTCTTCCGTAACATAACGTTCGCCGGTTGCGACGGTTTGTTTTCGTATATAACGGTACGGAACGAGATCCGTCTGTGCTTTGGGAACTTCTATATAATATCCGAAGACGTTTGTAAATCCTATTTTAAGCCCTTTGATCCCGGTTTCTTCTTTTTCGGCGCTGATCAGTTTTTCCAGTACCGAGTGGGCGTTTTCTATCAAATTGCGGTATTCGTCGAGTTCTTTATCGTAACCGTCGTTAAATATTCTGTTTTTATTTTTTCCTTTATCGGAATTTGCTTTACGCGCCGACGTTTTGTTATCGTCCTGTCCGCCGTCGTTTTTTGCATTTTTGTCCATTATGGCAAAATCTATCAAATCGCATTCTTCGGTAAATTCGGTAAGTCCGCTTTCCACTTGCTTTGCGAGATTGGATCTTAAGGCGGTCAATTGTTTTTTCAAAGTCGACACATTCCTGAGTGAACGGCTTAAGGCAAGAAAATCGGTGGGCGTAATGTTTTTGCTTGACAATCTTCCGGTAAGGCGTTCTATGTCATACATATTACCGAGTGTGGAGTGCAAACTTTTGCATAATACCGTGTCGCTTGTCAATTCCTCCACAAAATTAAGTCTTTCGCATATATTTTTTCTGTCTGTTTCGGGATTTTCGATCCATTTTTTCAGCAGTCTGGCGCCCATTCCTGTTTTGGTTCGGTCGAGGCACCAAAACAGAGAGCCGCGTTTTCCTTTGTCCGATAAAGAACGCGTAAGTTCGAGAGTGCGTCTCGCGTTTGCGTCTATTATCATGCGTTCGTGGTTGTCGTCTGCAGTAATACCTGTTATGTTTGGCATGGCGCATTTTTGGGTATCGTCGATATATGATAGCAAAGCTCCCGCCGCGCAGATGCTCTGCTCCTCGCGGATCATTTCGATATTTTGCTTTGAAAGTCTTTCGCGAAGTTTATTTAAGGCGTTGTCATGATCGTATGCGGCTTCGTTGTATGCGCAGAAACGGCATACTCCCCCGAATTTAACTACCGACAGGTTGACGCTCTCGGCAAGCATTTCCTGGTTACATATTATTTCGGAGGGCTCTATGCGTGAAAGCAAGTCGTTTAAGCGCATGGATACTTGTGTGTCGATAAATGCGTGGTTAAATTCGCCGGTCGATATATCCGCCCAGGATATTCCCACGGCACCGTTGCGGTAACAAATACTCGTAAGATAGTTGTTTTTATCTTCGGTCAACATGCTGCTTTCCGTTACGGTGCCCGGCGTTACCACACGAGTGACTTCGCGTCGTATTATTCCTTTTTTATTGGGCGGAGTGGTTTGCTCGCATATAGTTACTTTATAGCCTTTTTGTATCAGTTTGGATAAATAAGTATCGAGCGCGTGATAAGGTACGCCGCACATGGGTGCGCGTTCATCCAGTCCGCAGTCGCGGCTTGTCAAAGTAAGTTCGAGCTCTCGGCTTGCCGTAATGGCGTCGTCGTAAAACATTTCGTAAAAATCGCCCAGCCTGAAAAAAACCAAAGAGTCTTTATTTTGGTCTTTTACCTCCAGGTACTGTTTCATCATAGGTGAAAGCGCCATCAGTTTATTGCTCCGTATAATTTGGAATTTACGTTTTTAATGATTTTTGCGTTGATGAATTTTCCCACCATAGAAGCATCTCCGTCAATCAGTACCGCTTTGCCGCATCTGGTCTCTCCTACTATTTTTCCGTTTTTGTGTTCGGAGCACAAAATTTCGTATGAGCGGCCAACGCAGGCGACGGCGGAGCCGCATGCGATTTGCGCCTGCCGTTTTATCAGTTCGGCTATGCGGCGTTTTTTATCAGCCGTCGGAACTTGTCCTTCCATGTTTGCGGCTGGAGTTCCTTTGCGTCTGGAATATATAAAAGTGTACAGGTTGGAATATTTTACCGCAGAAACCAAATCCACGGTATCGGCAAAATCGCGTTCGGTTTCGGTGGGAAATCCTACCATTATATCGCCGGATAATCCTGCGTCCGGGATAGCGTTTTTAATCATATCTATTTTTGAAAGGTAATCCGCGGAGGTGTATTTTCTGTTCATCAATCCGAGAATGCGGTCGCTGCCCGACTGCGCCGGCATGTGGATAAAATGCGAAAGTTTGTCGCTTTCGGAAATTGCGTCCACGGTTTCCGGTACGATATCTTTGGGATGCGACGTCATGAATTTGATTCTGAATTTTCCGTCTATTGCGGACAGGTCTCGTAAAAGCGACGGAAAATCGTCGGTTGAGCCGTTAAGGTCGTTTCCGTAAGAATTTACGTTTTGTCCCAAAAGAGTTATCTGTTTATATCCGACCGAGACCAGTTTTTTTACATCCGCGATTATATGTTTTTTTTCACGGCTGCGCTCTCTGCCTCTGACATACGGAACTATGCAATATGAGCAAAAATTATTGCATCCGTACATTATATTTACCCAGGCGTTTATGCCCGACGTTCGTTTGACCGGCATGTCTTCGTTTATTTTCGTTTTGTCTGTGATTTCGACGTACGTTTTTCCGTTATGCCCGTCGCGCAGTATTTCCGGCAATCGATCTATGTTGTGCGTGCCGAGAATCGCGAATATGAAAGGGCAACGTTCTTTCAGTTTTTGAGCCGTTCCGTCGGATTGCGTCATGCACCCGCATACTATTATCTTCATATCCGGTTTGAGTTCTTTTGACTTTTTAAGTATGCCCAGATTGCCTGTCACTCTTGTTTCGGCGGTTTCCCGTACGCAACAGGTATTTAGTACCACGACATCGGCAATGTCGTCGTTGTCCGAGCGTACATATCCTTCGTTTTCCAGCATGCCCGCAATTTTTTCGGACTCATGCACGTTCATTTGGCAACCGTATGTAATTATACGATATGTTTTGTCCATGTCTCCTCCAACGCATATTATAAAGGAAAATTAAAAAAATGTATAGTAAAAATGCTTGATTGTATGGAATTTTACAAATAAAGCAATACTAAATCCATGAAAGTCAAGCGCTGGCTGATCGTATTCGGCGTTATTATGATATCGGGGATCGCGGCTTTGGGTATAACGTTTTTTATGTTGACCAATCCGTCGGTCAAGATTGCCGGATGGCAGGAACTGGACCTGAACAAGCTGTCCGGCATATACCGCACCGCTACTGTGGTGGATAGCGATAATAACGTGATAGCGGAAAATATATACAGCAAAAACAGAATTTATACTCCTTTATCCGATATCCCTCGGCATACGTTGGATGCTTTTACGAGTATTGAGGATAAACGGTTTTATTCGCATCACGGCGTGGATTACTTGAGAATGCTGGGCGCCGCAAAGAACAATATTTTTTCCGCATCTCTAAAAGAAGGCGCTTCCACGATAACTCAGCAATTGATAAAAAACACCCACCTATCCAATAAAAAGACTTTTTCGAGAAAGTTACAGGAGATACGTATTGCAAAACAACTTGAAAAAGAATATACTAAACATCAAATACTAGAAGCATATTTAAATATAGTTTATTTCGGAAATAACGTTTACGGCATAGGACAGGCCGCAAGGACTTATTTCGGAAAGGACGTTTCGAAATTGGATATGGCGGAAAGTGCGTTGCTTGCGGGGATAATAAATA
>CATKCE010000110.1 GCA_949744905.1 uncultured bacterium | reverse complement strand
GCCATCGATTTTTCTTTGGAGCAATAGAAGCCGGTGCATTCGAGCACTACGTCCACGCCGAGTTTGCCCCAAGGCAGATCCTGCGCTTTGGGCATTGCGTATATGGTTATTTCTTTTCCGTCGACCGTGATGGAACCGGGCACTTTAACGGTTTTTCCGTCAGCCTCGAATACAGGCTCTTTGGACGTTACGGTATGGGCGCCTTCGCCGATCTTACCGCAGTAACCGCCTTGAGCGGTATCGTATTTAAGAAGATTTGCGAGCATTGCGGGACTGGTCAAATCGTTGATGGCAACGACCTCGTATCCTTTTGCGCCGAACATCTGGCGGAACGCAAGGCGACCGATCCTGCCGAATCCGTTAATACCTACTTTAACCACTTCTTTGTTTGCCATAAAACTTGTTTTCCTCCAAACAAATATTTTGTTGCATGTATATGATATATGTTTTTTGCTTTTTTTGCAAGCGAATTGATACCCTTTCACAAAATTTATAAAACGGCATCAATACAAATTAAGGTCTTTAAGTCTTACCAAAACCGCGATTTCCGGCACGTTGTAACGCGCGGAAAGTTGGGACAATACAAACGGAAGATGCTTTTCTCCGTCCACGGTGGCTCGGTTTACTCCGAGTTCGGCATACAGTTCCACCGTTTGACGCTTAAAACCGTTTTTCGGCATCAATAATTTCAATGCGAAGCACGACGGACTGTCTCCGTCCTCCCCGATATCGTCGAAAGCTTTTTCCAACGACACGAATTCGAGTCGTTTGCTCGCTACGGTATCCAATCCGAATGACAACTGCGAAGTATCGGTCTCGCCGTTCTTTGCCAAGTACATCAAATATTCCGAACACAAAAGTCCCAACGCAAAATTATAAAGTCCGCTTTCGCCGCGGTCGATGATATCCCGTTCCGCTATCGCGGCGGGACGTTTGAGATCGAGCGCGCCGCAAAGAGTGTACACGCGCTGGGGTTCGAACGCTGCAACGCCGAGAATTTCGGAACAATCGCCGACGATATGCTCGCAATAAACATCTATACCCAAAAAACGCGCAAAACGCTCCATCGATACCGCTCTGCCGTCCAACGCGTAACGGTCGAACCCGTGCAGGATATAAGACGCATAGTCTTCCGCTTCGTATTTTGCGCCGAACGCCGGCCTTTTGTCAACAGTAAAAACGCTCATTTCGCCGCGTACAGTCTATTCGAAAATTTGTATCTGCCCGTGCCGAGTTTGTCTATCAAAAAATCGTGCAATTCCTTGCGCGAGCCCGCTGTAAATCCTTTCGCGTCTATGATATATGCTTGCGTCTTATCTACGAACAGATAAAAAGCGTCCTCTTTTTCCACGACTTTCATTATCGCTTCGTACGATATGCGCGTATCTTTGGCGATAACGTACCGACTCGACTCGTTGGTCATTATCATATCCTGCGAAAATCTGAATATCTGTACTGTCTCGTTTTTGATAAGCAACGAATTTTTCGCTATCCGATCGCTTATGTATCTCGTCCACCATACGTAAAATACCGGCATAAAAACTCCGATAACCATGACCGGTATCGAAAAAGGCAATCCGAGATCGTCATCGAAAAGGCACGCTATCCCTATCCCGACAAGTGCCGCAGCCGCGATAAACGATATCCATATCTTTTTCATAATTTGCGATTTGTTGAATTTTACAAGCATATCGCGATTAAATATGGTTTTTACCTCTATCATTTGCGCCCCTCCTTAAAATCCGCACTATTTAAGATTTTCGGGGTTGAGGCATTTGAGTTCCGGCAAAACAAACATTCCGTCTTTTCGTATAAGCACGTCGTCGAACCATATCTCGCCGCCGCCGTACTCCGGCGTTTGTATCAGCACGAGGTCCCAATGCACCGCGCTCTGATTGCCGTTATACGCATCGTCGTAACAAGCTCCCGGCGTAAAATGTATCGACCCCGCTATCTTTTCGTCAAACAATATGTCTCCCATGGGAGAAGTAACGTAAGGATTTACTCCTATCGCAAATTCGCCCACAAAGCGAGCCCCTTCGTCGGTATCGAAAACGGCGTTGCACTTATCGGTAAAATTGCTTGAAGCTTCGATTATTTTTCCGTCCTTGAACACGAGACGAACGTCTTCGAATTTGATCCCGTTTTCTATACTGGGGGCGTTGTAATGTATTACTCCGTTAACGCTTTCGCGCACAGGGGCGGTGTACACTTCGCCGTCGGGTATATTCATTTCACCCGCACATTTAACGGCGTTTATGCCCTTTATGGAAAACGTAAGATCGGTGTCGCGCGCAACTATACGCACTTTGTCTGTTTTATCCATAAGTTCTTTCAAAGCGTCCATCGCCTTGTCCATTTTGGAATAATCGAGGTTGCACACGTCGAAATAGAAATCTTCGAATTTTTCGGTAGGCATTCCGGCAAGTTGCGCCATTGAATCGTTGGGATATCTCAAAACCACCCAACGCGTTTTGCACACGCGGGTATTGTGGTGAACGGGATGGCTGTAAAGCACCGAATATTTTTCCGTCTGTGAAGAAGGCACGTCGCTTGTTTCGTAAGTATTGTATGCTCCGCGCACGCCGATATAACAGTCCATATCTTCCATACGGTATATAGCGTATTTGCATAGATTTTTAAAATACGCGTCATCGCCTCCGTGCAGTATCGCGCGCTGGACTTTACTGCTGTATATCTCGATAAACGGCTGTCCGCCCGCCTCGAAAACTTTTTTTACGAGTTCGGTAACTATCTCGGTATCGGTCTCGAAAGCCTCTATAAGCACTTTATCGCCCTTTTTGACTTTTACGGAATAGTTAACGAGATTATGCGCAAGTTTTTCCAATCTGGGATCCAACATAACGGCGTCTCTCTCCTTTTTTTATATAGTTCGGTTTTGCATACATTATAGTACCGCATGAAAAAAAAGTCAATTTATTTGTATTATTTGATAGCCAAACCGCCGCGGATATAGTATAATTTATGCGTACAAAAAAAATTCCGGAGGTATTATAATGCCATTAGTTACGACCAAGGAAATGTTCCGTAAAGCGTATGACGGCGGCTATGCAATCGGCGCTTTTAATGTGAACAACATGGAAATGATCCAGGGAATCGTAGAGGCGGGTAAAGAAGAACACGCCCCCCTTATTCTGCAAGTCAGCTCGGGAGCGCGCAAATACGCCAATCCTCGTTACCTGAAAAAGCTCGTCGAAGCGGCTGTTGAAGATTCCGGCCTTCCCATCTGCCTGCACCTCGATCACGGCGATACATACGAATTGTGCGTCTCCGCCATAGAGGACGGATTTACGTCGGTAATGATAGACGCAAGCCACCATTCCTTTGCCGAAAACATCAAGATCACTTCGCAGGTGGTAAAGTACGCGCACGACCGCGGCGTAGTTGTGGAAGCGGAACTCGGAAGACTTGCCGGCATTGAGGACGACGTTAACGTGTCGGACGCCAACGCATGTTACACCGATCCCGACCAAGTGGAGGAATTCGTTTCCAAGACCGGCGTGGACAGCCTTGCCATAGCTATCGGCACCAGCCACGGCGCGTTCAAATTCAAAGGCGACGCAAAACTTCGTTTCGATATCTTGGAAGAAGTTGCGAAAAGACTTCCAAAATTCCCCATAGTACTGCACGGTGCCAGCAGTGTTTTGCCCGAATACGTACAAATCATACAAGCCCACGGCGGCTCCATGCCGGGCGCGAAAGGAGTTCCCGAAGAAATGCTCCGCAAAGCGGCAAGCATGGCGGTATGCAAAATAAATATCGACTCCGATCTTCGCATGGCGTTCACCGCCGCGGTAAGAAAGCACTTTAACGAAAACCCCGCACACTTCGATCCCCGCCAGTATCTGTCGCCCGCTCGCGAAATGATAAAGCAGTGTGTAAAACATAAACTTGTGGAAGTGCTCGGCTGCAACGGCAAAGCATAAACATAAAAAATCGGCATTGTAAAAAGCTCTCCTAAGGGAGAGCTTTTTCATTTACGGCGTTTCAGCAGTCCGACATCCCGGCAGGCTCTGGCACCGGCGCTTTAGTTTTTTTCTTTTCTTTCTTCTTGCCGTCCTTTTCTTCCCCTTCGTTTTCTTCCGGACCCGGCGACGGCGCTTCGGAGTCGGGTCCGACAACAGTAAGGTCGAGCTTTTCGTTCGGCTTGCCTATCATAGTCATTATCCTAGGATATACGAGACACAAAACATATATCAGCACGGCGTCTTTAACAAACATCAAAAGCACTCCCGGTATTCCGCTTAGCGCGGCGGCCGTTCCGTTTCCGAGATAATACGCCACTATCAATACCTGATACGTTATACCTATCGCATACGACACTACTATGCCGGCGAGAGCGCATAAAAACAGCTTGAAAGAACTGAGAGTCTTTTGTCTGCCCATCAACAGTCCCGTCAAAAAAGCCTGAAACGGAAAACCGAGAATATATCCGAACGAAGGTTGCAAAACGTACGCGATACCTCCGCCGCGCGAAAACACAGGGACCCCCACAAGCCCCAGCGCCATGTAGACTATCTGAGAATAAGCTCCGTCGCGCGCTCCGAGCACTAAACCCGACATAGCCACAAACAGAGCCTGAAAGGTGATCTTAACGGTAGGCGCGAAGGGCAGTTCTATACTTATGAGTCCGCCTATGATAGTCAGCATAGTAAAATAACTGATACGCACCAGTCTTTTGGTAGTCATAGTTTATAGTATAACAAACATATCACACCTTGGCAACCGTTTTACCGAAACAAGGACCGCGCCCGCGCGGTTGTAATAAAAAACCAAAGTAAAAAAGAGCGGAAATTGTAGAAAAGAGGTTGTCTTTTTTTATACGTTGTGATATAATGAATAGACCGCACGTCCCACTGCGGATATTTCGGTATACCGATCAAAGGGAAGAAGGTCATGGAGCTGTCGGGCAATACGACTATCAACAAGTTAATCATGTTGTTCGTTTTCGACAAAATGGATTTTCCCATAATGGAAGATACCGTTTTGAATATCTGCTCGTCGTCCAATTCCTGGATACCGTGGATGGAATGCAAAGAGACGGTTGCCCAGCTTCTTGAAACTGGTTTTATATACCAGTCGGTACACGAAAACAAAATATATTACAGCATTACGCCGGACGGACGCATGTGCCTGTCGCACTTTTACACCCGTATACCGTCGTCGTTACGCGCAGAGATCACCGATTACATAAAAGAAAACCGCATGAGCTTCAGGCGCAAGCAGGAATACTTCCGCAATTACTATAAAAACGCCGACGGAAGTTATACGGTGCAACTCAAAATAATGGATCCCGCCCAAACTATGCTTGAAATAAAGTTAAACGTCTCTAACCGTCATATAGCAAAGTTGGTATACAACAAATGGGAAGAAAAAGCGGCGCAGATATTCTACTCTCTGCACGAACAGCTAATAGATTGAGCGCCGCTGCATATAAAACAATTCTTTGACCGAAAGGAGAAACAAAATGGAATCTTTCAGAACTCAAAAAACCTGCTGTCGTCAGATAATTTTCGAAGTCGACGAAAACGAAATACTAACCAGTGTAAAATTTATAAACGGTTGCAGCGGCAATTTGCAAGGCATTGCAAAACTTGCGGTAGGTCAAAAAATAGACGATCTTATAGAAAAGTTGAGCGGTATAATATGCCGTGAACGCACCTCCTGCCCCGACCAACTCGCAAAGGCCCTTATGGACTATAAATACCGCAAAGCTCATCCCGAAGAAAAGCCTTCGAGATAATCTAAAAATAGTTAAAGCGACTGTACGCCTCGCGCACAGCCGCTTTTTTTATCGACCAAACTATTTATTTCCATTAAATCATAAACTATAAAGCCTATGCCTGCAAATTTTTCATTTCGGCAATAGCCGCTTCTATCTTCTTTTTAAGTTCGGCATATTTTTCCGCCTTCGCCTTTTCCTCGTCTATCAACTTTTGAGGAGCTTTCGCGGTAAAGCCGGAATTGTTGAGTTTGCCCTCCGCTCTCGCCAGTTCGGCCACGCAACCGTCGAGTTCTTTTTTAAGTCTGTCAAGCTCCGCCGACGGATTGACGAGTTCGCCCATGGGTATAAAAACCTCCGCCCACGGCGTTGCCACGGCGGCGCACTTGCAGTCGGGTCGGCAAAATTCTACGCTGTTGCCTCCGGCAAGTTTTTCGATATATCCCGCGCCGGCTTTAAATAGCTTTTCGCTGCCCGGTGCGGGAACGATATACAATGCCGTTCGCTTATTGGACGGAACTTTCATTTCCGCACGCAAAGCGCGTACGCGGGTTATTATTTCCTTGACGCACTCCATCTGTTTTTTAGCCGCAGGATACCTGGGAGACGATTCGGGATATGCGCTTACCATGATGCTGTCGGCGTCGTTATCCGGCAGTTCGCCGTAGATCTCCTCGGTAACGAACGGGATGACCGGATGCAACAATTTAAGTAGGGCACGAAGCGCGTACACCAATACGCTTACGGCGCCCGAGCGGTCATTCTTCTCGGTACTGTACAAACGCGTCTTACTTAGTTCAATATACCAGTCGCAGAAATCGCTCCAAACAAAATCGTAAAGAGCCGCCGCGCAAAGTCCGACTTCGTATTTGTCCATAAATTTAACCGACGCTTTTATGACGTCGTCCAACTTTGTCAATATCCATTTGTCGGCAAGCGTGAGTTTTACTTTGTCTAATGGCAACACGTCGGCATTTTCGAGATTGAGCGACACAAAGCGCGCGGCGTTCCACAACTTGTTCATAAAGTTGCGATACCCCTCGAGTTTTTCCATGGAAAACCGTATATCGCCGCCGGCCGCAACTCCGCACACCAGCGACATTCTGAGCGGATCGGCGCCGTGCGTATCTATTATCTCCAAAGGGTCCACGCCGTTGCCAAGCGACTTGCTCATTTTGCGTCCCTGAGCGTCGCGCACCAGTCCGTGGATAAGCACTTTGCGGAACGGTATTTCGCGCATATGTTCAAGACCGGAAAATATCATGCGCGCAACCCAAAAGAATATTATATCGTACGCGGTCACCAAAACGCTTGTGGGATAAAAGTATTCGAGATCCTCGGTCTTGTCGGGATACCCCAATGTTGAAAACGGCCACAGTGCCGAACTGAACCAGGTATCGAGAACGTCCTCGTCCTGACGCACGGTCCCGCCGCAATGCGGGCACATTTTTACGTCCTCTTTGCTCACCGTCATTTTACCGCATTTATCGCAGTAAAACGCGGGTATCCTGTGTCCCCACCACAACTGGCGGCTTATACACCAGTCGCGTATATTTTCCATCCAGTGAAGATATACTTTTTTGAAACGCTCCGGCACAAATTCCACCGTCTTGTCGTTTGCCGCTTTTATAGCGGGTCCGGCAAGCGGCTTCATTTTTACGAACCACTGATCGGATATCATGGGCTCGATGACCGCGTGGCAACGCTGACAATGCCCCACGTTGTTGTCGTGGTCTTCGGTCTTGACCAAAAGCCCCTGTGCGGACAGGTCGGCAAGCATTTGTTCGCGGGCGGCAAAACGGTCAAGTCCCGCATATTTGCCGGCGTTCTCCGCCATTGTGCCGTCATCGTTCATTACACGGATGACCGGCAAGCCGTGGCGCTTGCCCACTTCCAAATCGTTGGGATCGTGCGCAGGAGTTATCTTGACCGCTCCCGTACCGAAATCGCTTTCCACGTATTCGTCGGCGATAATCGGTATCATGCGGTCGCAAAGCGGTAACGACAACATCTTGCCCACTAAGTTTTTGTATCGTTTGTCTTTTGGATTAACCGCTACCGCGACGTCGCCCAAAAGAGTTTCGGGGCGCGTTGTGGCAACGACAACATGATCGTTTGTTCCCTCTATCGCATAACGTATGTGCCATAAATGCGAATGGGCGGACTCGTATTCCACTTCCACGTCGGATATAGCCGTTTTACAGCACGGACACCAGTTTATAATCCGGTTGCCGCGGTAAATCAATCCTTTGTCATACAGATTGACGAAAACTTCCCTCACCGCGCGGCTGCAACGTTCGTCCATAGTAAAAGCGAGCCTGTCCCAATCGCAGGAAAAGCCCATTTTTTTGAACTGCTCTATTATGCGACCGCCGTATTTCTCTTTCCACTTATACGCGCGTTCCAAAAACTTTTCGCGGCCGAGGTCCTCTTTTGTAAGCCCTTCCTTAGCCATATCTTCCACTATCTTGACTTCGGTGGCGAGAGCGGCGTGATCCGTGCCGGGAAGCCATAACGTCTCGTAGCCGCGCATACGCTTGTAGCGTATTATCGCGTCCTGTATAGTGTCGTCCAGCGCGTGTCCTATATGAAGTTGCCCCGTAATATTCGGAGGCGGTATAACTATCGTAAACGATTTTTTGTTCCTGTTCGGCTTAGCCGAAAAATACTTTTTCTTTTCCCAATCAGCGTAAATTTTGTCTTCAAAACTTTTTGGCTCGTACGTTTTGTTCATTTTGCCTGCTCCGTGGTTATTACGATATAGTATAACATAATACAACGAAGTACGCAAGTTTTTTCAACGCTTATTCAAATACCGCCTTATATTCCGCAAACGCCCTTCTATCGGCTGACAAAAATCCGTAAAGCGCGTTTTGTTTTAACTTTATCAGTTTACACTCTTTTTACTACGAGCGCATAGTATGAAATATGATGCCGGATAGGCATCCGTAAAAAGGAGAAAAACTGATAATGAAGAAGACGAAAAGATTGCTCGCAACTGTATTGGGCGGACTGTTAATGTGCTTACCGATATTCGGTTGCGGATCAAACGACGACAAAAAGGTCATAAGACTGAGCGAGGTAACGCACAGCATATTCTACGCGCCGCTGTATGTTGCCCTCAACAACGACTATTTCGGCGATTACGGAATAACGATCAAGCTCAGCAACGGTAACGGCGCATCCAACGTCATGACGGCAATTGCCTCCAAATCGGCGGACATAGGGCTAATGGGACCCGAAGCCACCGTATACTGCCATGTGGAAGGACAAAAGGATTACCCCGTCATTTTCGGACAGTTGACGCAACGCGACGGGTCTTTTCTCGTAGCCAAAAATCCCGAACCAAACTTCAAGTGGTCGGATACCGCCGGCAAACATGTGCTTGCCGGACGTAAAGGCGGCATGCCCGCAATGACGCTGGAATACGTAATGAACCAAGCCGGTGTGGATACGTCGGGTCCCAACTTCGACACCACCGTGCAATTCGACGTAATGGTGGGCGCGTTCGAGGGCAACAACTCCTGCGATTACTGCACGATGTTCGAGCCGGTGGCTTCGCAATTCCAAGCCGAAGGCAAGGGCTACATCGTAGCCAGCGTCGGCGAAGCGAGCGGAAACGTACCGTACACGGCATTCTCCGCAAAGAAAAGCTATATTAAAGAAAACAAGGAAACCGTCACCGATTTTCTTCGCGCGATAGTACGCGGCTACAACTTCATTAAACAAAACGATTCGGCCACAGTAGCAAAAGTCCTTAAAAAATCTTTTGCCGACACTTCCGAATCCGCCATAAAAGCCGCGATAGAAAATTACAGCTCGATAGACGCATGGTGCCATTCTCCCGTAATGAAAGAAGAAGACTTCGCTCTGCTTCAAACCATTATGGCGAACGCAGGCTCGCTTGACGGCAGAGCGGACTTTAACGTGGCGGTAGACAACACGATAGCCGACGCGGTCGCAGCCGAACTTTTGTAACAGGCAAAGGAACGTACCGCTATGGAAATACTGAAGATTGATAACGTATCGCTTATATATCAAACCGACGAAGCGGAAACACACGCGTTGAACGACGTAAATCTTTCCATCGAAGACGGCGAATTCGTTGCGATTATAGGACCGAGCGGCTGCGGAAAAACCACAATACTCACTCTGATATCGGGACTTATGAAACCCACGAGCGGCGCAATATATCTCGACGGCAAAGTAATAGACAAACCCGTCGGAGACATAGGATACATGCTGCAACGCGACCACCTGTTTCCGTGGCGAACGATACTCTCCAACGCCCTGCTCGGGCCCGAGCTCCAAAAGAAAAAGACGCCCGAAACCGTGGCTTACGTCAACGAACTCATAGAAAAATACGGCTTGGGCGAGTTCAAAAAGGCGTATCCGCGCCAGCTGTCCGGCGGCATGCGGCAACGCGCCGCGCTTATACGCACGCTTGCCTACCGTCCGAAGATACTGCTGCTTGACGAACCGTTTTCCGCTTTGGACTACCAAACGAGGCTCGCGGTATGCGACGACGTGCACCGTATAATAAAATCGGAAAAAAAGACGGCCGTACTCGTGACGCACGACATATCGGAAGCCATAAGTCTTGCCGACCGCATAGTCGTATTATCGGCGCGCCCCGCAACCGTAAAAAAGATCTACGAGCCGGGCATAGAGGGAACGCCGCTTAAACGTCGCGAAGACAAATCGTTTTCGCGTTGGTTCGACACTATTTACAAGGACATAAGCACATGAAAAAGATATTGACGCTACGCGAGCAATATCTGCTCGACAAACGTAAGAACAAAATCAAGATAATAGCAATACAATTAGCCGTGCTGATACTGTTTTTCGGACTGTGGGAGCTTCTTGCCCAAACAGGCGCGATAGATCCGTTTTTTACGAGTTCGCCGTCGCGCATGCTAAAAACGCTTAAAACTCTTGCGGGTCAAGACCTGTTCAAGCATATAGGCACTACCCTATTGGAATGTATATGCGGCTTTATAATAGCGACGGTAGCCGGTACCGTGATAGCGATACTCTTGTGGTGGTCCTCCACCCTGCGCAAAGTTACCGAGCCGTATATCGTAGTTCTGAATTCGCTTCCCAAGATAGCTCTCGGTCCGGTAATAATAATCTGGATGGGAGCGGGTTACGGGGCGATAATTACCATGACCGTACTGATCTGTATCATCGTTACCATAATGAGCGTGCTTGCCGGTTTTATGGAGTGCGATGAAGACAAGATCCTTCTCATGCGGGCAATGGGCGCGAACAAATTCCAGATACTTTTCAAACTGCTGCTTCCGTCGTCTATCCCGAACCTGATATCCGTGCTTAAAATAAACGTGGGACTTTCGTGGGTCGGCGTCATAATGGGCGAATACCTCGTTTCCAGCGCGGGCCTCGGTTACCTGATAATCTACGGCGGACAGGTATTCAAACTCGACCTCGTTATGGCGAGCACTCTGATACTTTGTCTCTTGGCGGCGCTGATGTACTTCTCGGTCGCCTTAGTTGAAAAACACGTAAAAAAATCACGCTGACCGCGCTTTGATCTTCTCTCTTTTTCTTACGGGAAAGAGAGAAGATCTTTTATTTTTAGTAACGAATCTTACGCACATTATTATGTAAAAAATGCCGACTATCCCCACCACTGGGTAAAACAGACTTACCACGCGGGTAAATCCCAAAAACGACAACACCGTGCCGGATATTACGACTAGCGCGGAATTGAAAACATTACCTCCCGCTTTGCCTCTTAAATATCCCGTGAGCCCGCCCACGGCGGTAAGCATGGTCGTAAATATGCTTATTCCCGTCACTATCGAAAGTATTACGTAAAGCCACTTTCCGCCGTCCGCGGATATTTCGAGAATCGGCATCTCGGCCGAATAATTCCCCGTGCAGTTAAGCGCGGTTATAATTAGCGCGAGTAATGCCGTTATGCTTACCGAGGCGATGAGACTCCCCCATATTATCTGCTTGCGCGTAAGGTCGCCGAGAGTCGTAAGCACCGTGGAAGCAAGCATCATGTTCATGCTTACGTATACTATTCCCACTGGAAATATGCGTGCCCTTAATACTCCGAGAGACGTGCTTAACATGCCCGTTTCAAGTCCGCCGAAGCACACTGCGGCAAGAGCGACTATTATCACCGGCACAACTATAAAATTGCAGTCGAGCATACCCTTAGCGCCTTTACAGGCGATAAGAGCGCACGCTACGGCGGCTATCGCGCCGAACACCGGAAAAGGCAAAACGGGACGCATAAGGCTGTTCAAGCCGGCTATCATGGCGGATAAAACTATCATATTGTTTACAAGCAGAAAAATGTCGGCTATAAAATGGTATTTTCCAAGTAATACGGCGTTCACCTTATCAAAACTTTTTTCGCGTATTTTTGCGCCGATAGTGAGAAACAAGACACACACGAGAAATATGAGCACGCCGCAAAGCGGAGCCACGAACACCGATACGCCGCTCCCGAAAAACGACACTATTTCGCGTCCCGAGCAAAAGCCCGCGCCTATCATGGTGCCCACTATCAACATAGCCACAGAAAAAACCCTACGCATACAATATACTGTATTATCCGCAGGGTCAAATTATGACGCATTATGTCGTTTATTCTTCGCTGACTTCTTTTTCGCCGGCGGAAAGCCGCGGCTCCGAGATTATCTTTTTTTGACGGTTTATTATCATCCCGTTTATCATGAGTTCGAAAACGCACCCGAGAAATTCCGCCGCTTTTTCGCACAGCATGATACGCGTAAGATATATCTGCATGTAATCCATGGTGGACGATATCGCGTCCATAAATATAACAAGTCTTATCTTACGCTTTTCTTTATCCACCACAAGATAATTTTTTTTAATAGCCATGTTCACGCGGTCGTGAATATCGGACGCGTCGAAAGTTTTTTTGCGCACCCTGCTACGGTGGGCGTCCGACTTATCCGCAATAATGAGCGCTGCCGAAACCGGATTGACAGGGAGTCCGTTTTCCTCCTCGTGGTTACCTATCGCTCCTATGATCACAGCTATCTCGCTTATATCCATGTGCATACGGCTGAGCGCGTCGTATGCGAGCGTAGCTCCCGTAAGCCCGTGGTGTTTGCGGTTTATCGAATTGCCGATATCGTGTATCCAACCTGCAATCGCACCGACTTCCACCGTGCGGTCGTCGTACCCGAGTTCGGTAAGGATATTGGCGGTGGGCTTGGAAACATAGCCTACGTGACGCAGACCGTGCTCGGTGTATCCCATATATTCGAGATTGGTATTGGCGCATTCTATTAGTTTACGGAACTCACTGTTTGCGCGCACCATTTCGAGTGTTATCGTTTTTCGAGCCATTGCTTTCCTTTTATCCCAGATTTTTGACTGCGCGGTAGTAAGGGTCGTCGGTAAAATCCCTGTCGTCGTCCACTACTCCGCCCATTCGCTCTATCGCGTTTTTTATCTCGATGTACTCCATATAATTGCACGAATCGAGCGCGCGGTACAACATAGCCGACGCCCGCTCGTCTCCGTACTTGCCCATAAGTCCCGCATAAAACGGAATATTGTCTCCGTTTGCGAATAGTTCTTCCAAGAGCCGCAAGGTACGGTCGTCTTTTTTAGCATTTACCAATACTTCGGCTATCATACCCTTTTGCGCCGTAGTCGCCGAAGGTATCGCGCAATACAACAGCTCGGAAACAGCGTCGGCGTTTTCGCACATGACTTCTATCGCCGTCTCTCTCAGTCCCTCGTCGGCGTTTTCGTCGCATACGAGCGACGCGTAAACGTCCAGCGGATGACTTGCGCCCATTTCGGTAAGAAGATTTGCGGCTATGGTCTTTGCCTTAGCGTTTTGAGAAGTGCGTATCAAATCGGCAAGCCCGACCGCGCAACCGTCGGTCTCGGCGATGCGGTCCAACAATAAAGAACTGGGATTTTTCTCTCCGTCGCACGACGACACCATGAGTTTGATAAGATCGGGAGCGTCTATGTTACGGAAAAAAGTGTACGGCGACAAACCGCTAAGTTCTTCCATTGGAGCATGCGCCCACTGTTCGTACAGTTCCGGCATCTTATCTTCAAGAGCGTCGGCATTTTCCGTCTCGTCGCGGTGAGCGTCGTACCACTTTATCACATAATCCTCGAAATTCTTATCAAAATCCAGCATGATCTTCGCCTTTATCCTTTTGTATTTTGTTTGCGTACGCTTTTACCGATACGCTTTTTATAATCGAAATACGTCTCTTTGTCCGCACCGAACAGCTCTATACAGCACTCGTCGTCCGCAAGCGGACTCACGGGCTTTATCCTGTTTGCGACAACAGCCGCCGCCGCCGTCTCGTCCACCGAACCGCCCGAAGACAGAGCGTCGTGAAGTTTATCGAACGCCGCGTCCAGCTCGTTTTCGTAATCTTCGCATCCGAACAACGCTATCGCGCTACACGCTATGCAATAAGCCGTACGCCAGGCGCGCGGCGCTTTTGCCGGAGCCTTGCCGTACAGAGGTCTGCACACGTCCCTGCACGTAAGATAGACCGGTCTGCGCTTGAATTTTTCTATCGCTACGGGCAACAGTATCCGTTTATCGGCATCGGGATACCCAGGGTCCATGAGGCAATCGCGTATATAGCGCTCGAAATACGGTATATCGGCAACCATTTCGGCAAGCAGACGTTTGGAATTATCGCTGCCCATCTGAAACACCATTAGTATGCCGGTATAGAATTCAGGCTCGCGCAATCTGTTTTTAAGTTTATTTTTATCGTTGCCGCACTCGGTGAGAACGTTGTTGAGCGAATACAATATTTCGTTTTCGGCGTTTTCCGGCAACTCGCATAACAACGAAAGCTCAGACTTCTCGGTAAGATTCCCTATGATGACCGAAAACACTCTGACTACCGCGTCGTAAGGAAAAAGAGCCTGCAAGGTAACCATGATTTTACGCGCTTCGCGCAGTTCTCCGCTGTTGGCGAGAGCCACGGCGTAACACAGCATCGGCGCTTTTTGCGGCGATATGCGCGACAATTTGGCTCCGAACTTTACAACGGCCTCGGCATTGCCCACTATGGCCATGGCGCGTATTATGTGCACGAGTCCCGCAATATCGTCGGTATCGGTCTCCAGCAGTTCTTCGAGCGCCTCGGCGTATTCTTCGCTCCTGCCCAGTTTATACAGCGCAAGCACGATGTTGACTCTGTTTTCGACGCAACCGTCGGACTTTCCCGCGCACTCGGCGTAATACAGCGCCTTTTCGGGGTCGTTGCTGTTATTGTACAACGTCGACAGCTTTACGCAAGCCTCGCCGTACGAACCCGACGAAGGCGGTATCACTTCCAACAGTTGGCGTGCAAAATCAAACTGCCCTGCCTCCAACAACTTCTTGCCCAGATCGAACATATTCTTGTCGGGCGTAGGCTCCACTTTGTAGTCTCTTTGCGCAAAGAATTGCGCCGCTGCGTCTATATAATCGAGGTCGCGGCTGAATCCGCGTCTCGCCGCGATATCCATATAGTATTTGAGAGCCTCGTCGTCTCCGTGCGTACCGAATACGTCTATAAGACCTATCACGCTGTCGAACGCCGCGTCGGGATTGCTTCCCGCAAGCGCTTTGTAGTACATGAGCTGTGTCTCGCGCATCAGATTCAAATTGCGGTAACAGCAAGCCATTTCCACTTCCAGCATGGCTTTGAAATCGTCGCCAGCCGAACTCTCGGCAAGTTTGTAAGCTTCGCGGTAATTTTTGAGAGCATCGATAAAATTATCGCTCTCGTACTGGTTCAGTCCGCGCGAATAGTAATAGTCGATATTAGGTTTGAACTTAACGATGGTTCCCAATTATACTTCTTCTCCGAATTATCCTTTTTTAAGTTTTTTTGCGATAAACGCTATGCGTTCCGTATTTTCGCGCGGCTTGCTTTTCTTACCGAGTGCGTAAGATTTTACGGTCGAAAATCCCGCGTTTTCAAGCGCCGTCGTTATCTGTTCCGCCGAACGTATATGCTGGACCTGAGTCTCGCACGTTTTTATATATGTTTCTCCTCTCGGCGAAAATACCGTAAAATCGATAATCAGTTTGTCCCGCTTGCGAAAATTTTGCCAAATGTACGTTACGCCCCGCTTTGTCTCCGAAAACGTGTTGCCGTCCAATATGTTTTTCAGTTTGTAATCACTGCTTATATCGAAAGCGAGCACTCCTTCGTCGCGCAAAGCCGCGTATACGTTTTTGAATGCTTTATCCGCATTGCCGACGTAATTGAACACGTCGTTTGCGGCCACAACGTAATCGAGTTGTTTTATATAAGGCAACTCCGCCGCGTCGCCTACGATAAAGTCGATATCCGCGCCCGCGTTACTGGCTCGCTCCCGCGCTTTATTGAGCATGGAAACGCTGTTGTCCACTCCGTAAACCTTATATCCTCTGCGGTACATTTCCAATGTGAGCGCGCCGGTACCGCACCCGAGGTCGGCTCCGCTTGCGCCGGAAGGGATAAAACCGCAATAGTAATCCGCGCGGGCAGACGTATCGCCGTCGTAAAACAAATCGTATACTTCCGCCAATGCAGTATACATTTTACTTTCCTTCCCCGTCTTGCGCGTCCGTATTATCCGGCATAGCGGACTGTTCTTCTTCCGCGTCCTCGTATTCGGCGTCTATGCTCCGCTTGACGGCTTCTTTCTCCGCTTCCAGTTTTATAAGGTCAGCGCGCGAGAAACTCGTAGGCAACGGCGTAAACGTTTCGCCCTCGTCAATACTCGTAAGCTTTTTAGGCCGCTTTTTGGGGTTGTTGAACCTGATATTCTTGTTTTTGCGATCGCGTTCCTCCGCAGCCTTTTCATCGGCTTCCGACTTTTTGTACATGCCGCGGTTTTTGACCGCGCCCTCTACTCTGTCGTTTATAAAGCGGTCGTAAGCCCAGTGCGCATATACCGTCCACACCAGAATAATAAACGAGAAACCCAAAAACGCGAATATGAGCAAACCGAATATCGAAAGCATACTCGGAAGTATCAAAAGCAAAGCTATCGGAATAGCGCTTACTATCAGCATGATGATATTTGTCGGCAGCAACGCTATCGCAAACAGGAAACTGTTTTTTACCAGCGGCCAGGTCTTTAATTTGTACGTAACCGCCTGCGTTGTGAGGAATATTAGCATGCTCAGTATAAGAATAAACTGTATTATAGATATCGCTATGCCCACTATACGCAATGCCACGTGTATCTCGGTCATGTTATTGTACATGCCGATATTCGCCATAACCAGAAACAGAGAAACGCCTCCGAACAGCGACGACCACAAAAACGGCAGAAAGTTCATTTTTATACCGCGGAAAAAATGCCCTGCGACGCTCGTGCCCTCTCCCCATACAAGCCTACGCATAACGTAAAACGCGCCGCTCAGCCCTATGCCGGCTATAACTATACACGGAATGAGTATGAGATACATCTGTATATCGAACTGAAACGCCCGCTGTTGCCCTAGCGCCGAAACGTCGGTTATAGGCATACCGGTACCCACGCCGAGATTTCCGGAATACGGAAGTATCGCGCCGTCCACCGTCTTTATCATCTGCATGATAACAACGGCCGCTATAGCCGGAAGACAAAACAACAGCACCAAAAGATTTATTTTGACCAACGCGCCGAAGCGGTTGAAAAATACGTCTTTGAAAAGCTGAAAACGCGTCCCGGGCAACCGGTCGGGCGTAAAGTCGGGCAAATTGTCTTTACCCATCGTCAGTCTGTATATAAGTCCTTTTTTCTGAGCCAATTCGATCTCCTTGTTACCCGTAACCGAGCTATGCGCCGAATACGAGTTTTTTATATATCTCCACACCGGTAATTAGCGCGGATTCGTCAAAACCGAAAGTATCGCTGTGGAGCGGCGAATTATGCTTTCCGTCTTTGCACCCGAGCCACAACATGCAACCGGGTATCTTTTGAAGATAAAACGCGAAATCCTCGGCGGTAAAGCGCGGCGATGCCGGCAAAACGTTTACCGCGGCGCGCACTTTATTGAGCGACGCCGGATTGTTGACGAGCGGCGGATACACGGCGTTTACCGTAAGTCTGTGGCTTGTCCCGAAAAGTTCGTCGCTTTTTACAAGATATTCTTCCAGTCTCATCATGAGTCTGTCGGTATCGGCGCTGTCGTAATATCGCAGAGTACAGTAAGCCTTGGCAAAATTCGCAACTATGTTTCGGGCGGCGCCGCCTTCCATCTTCCCGATATGGAATACAGTGTTATTTCTGCGGTCGGCGTTGCAGTCGCCGGCTTTGCCGTAAAAATACGCGGCGGCTTTCAACGCGTCGCGCCCCGAGCCGACGTCGGCGCAATGACAACTCTCGCCGTAAAATTCCACGTCGAACTCGACGGTACCGGCAAACATGGCTCCGTCGGCGGAAGCGACTTCGCCTTTTTCCAGCTCAGGGCACATGTGGAACGCGAATATCTCGTCCACGCCGTCCACCGCGCCCATTTCCATCATCTTTTCCGCGCCGCCGTCCCCTTCCTCTCCGAACTGGAAGATGAGACGCACGTTACAACGCGGTTTACGCTCCGCAAGCTCGCGGGCGATACAAAGCAGCATAGCCGTATGTCCGTCGTGCCCGCAGGCGTGCATACATCCGTTTTGAGAACGGAAATCGCAATCGGTTTTCTCGACTATCGGCAACGCGTCTATATCGGCGCGCAACGCCACCGTACGCGACGTGTCCGCGCCCTTTACGTCGCACACCGCTCCCGTAGCCAATCTCCTGAACTTATGCCCCATAGACGAAAGTTCGGAAGCGATAAAATCGCCGGTTCGGTATTCCTTTTCGCTCAGCTCCGGCATTTGATGCAATGCTCTGCGCACGGCGATAAGGTAGTCGATATTTTCCATAATAAGATTATATACCATATCGCGCGAATTTTCAATCAAAAACACGTGAAAATCAAATAAATGTTTACAAGCATTTGACTTTTACCGTACCGTGTGCTATCATACGGTTGTTAATGAGGAGCGTAGAGCAAGAGTAGTCGGATACGCGCCGTGCCGACGGCAACCGACAAAAGGGTATCTACGCCGAAGCGTATGGCTTGTCTCGGCATCAAAAGCTATTTCGTTGGGTGCGGAAGTTAACACTCCGTAACTGTCGCGGACATTTCCGCGGAGCACATTGACCGTATCCGTATATGTGATTTCGGCGGCGGTTATGCGCCGCCTTTTGTTTTAACGTAAAAACCGTAAAGGAGACCTATCGATGAAAAAATACACAGTCGCCGTAGTCGGCGCGACCGGAATGGTGGGCAGAAAAATGCTGCAGGTGCTTGCCGAACATAAAGTTCCGGTAGAAGAGCTTGTGCCCTACGCCTCGGCGCGCAGCGCGGGCGGCAAAATCAATTACTGCGGAAAAGATTACGCGATAGCAGAGCTTACCGAACAAAACGTACGCTCGCGTAAAGTCGACTTCGCGCTGTTCTCGGCCGGAGCCTCGGTGAGCAAACAGTTCGCCCCGATATTCGCAGAGTGCGGAGCCGTTGTCATCGATAATTCCAGTCAGTGGCGCATGGATCCGCAAGTTCCTCTTGTAGTACCGGAGGTGAACCCGCAGGCGATAGCGGAAAACCGCGGGATAATAGCAAACCCCAACTGCTCCACCATACAGGCGGTAGTGGCGCTTGCCCCGCTCCATAAAGCGTTCGGAATAAAGCGCATAGTATACTCGACTTACCAGGCGGTATCGGGCGCCGGTCTCAGCGGATACAACGACTTAACCGGCGGCATTAAAGGCGAAGCTCCCAAAAAGTTCCCTCTGCCGATATTCGGAAACGTTCTGCCGCATATCGACGTGTTCCTGCCAAACGGTTACACCAAGGAAGAAGAAAAAATGATAAACGAAACGCGCAAGATAATCGGCGACGACAATTTGCGCATAACGGCGACAACCGTACGCGTCCCCGTATATTACGGCCACAGCGAAAGCATAAACGTCGAATTCAACACACCGGCAACGGCGTTGCAAGTGCGCGAAGTCCTGGAAAGATCCGAAGGCATAGTTGTTATGGACGACACGGAACACGCAGTATACCCCACTCCGCGCGAGCTTGAGGACCGCGACGAAGTTTTTGTCGGCAGGATCCGTCGGGACGAAAGCGTCGACAGCGGCGTAAACCTTTGGGTAGTCGCCGACAACATCCGCAAAGGCGCCGCCACGAACGCGGTGCAAATTCTCGAATATATTATTTCCGGGAAATAATCATATCATATAAACGGAGGCAATAACATGTCCGTATTCAAAGGTTGCGGCGTCGCACTGGTCACGCCGTTCGGTAAAGACGGAAAAGTCGAATTCGAGGCGCTGGATAAACTTCTTAACCACGTTATAGGCGGCGGCGTTAACGCTCTGTTCGCTTGCGGCACTACGGGCGAGCCCAGCACGATGACCAAAGAGGAACGCGAAAGCGTCATTACATACTGCGTAAAAAAAGCGAACGGCAAAATTCCGGTTTTTGCGGGGAGCGGAGCAAACAATACCGCCGACGCCGTAGAGTTTTCCGTTAGATGCGAAAAATTGGGAGTAGACGGTTTGCTAGTAGTCACGCCGTATTACAACAAATGCACTCAAAACGGAGCGTATCTGCACTACAAAGCTATATCCGACGCGGTGCATATTCCGATCATCGCGTACAACGTTCCCACCCGCACGGGATTTAATCTGCAACCGCAAACGATTTTGCGCATAGGCGAACTTAAAAACGTGCGCGGCATAAAGGAAGCAAGCGGCGACATAGACCAGGTACTGGAAGTGGCGCGGCTCTTGCACGGCAAACTCGATTGGTACAGCGGCGACGACAGTTTGACGGTGCCGGCCATGAGTATCGGCGCCAAAGGCGTTATCAGCGTTGCGGCAAACGTTATCCCCAATGACGTGCGAAAAATGACCGATCTATGCTTTGATATGAAATACGACCAAGCCGCCGCGCTGGGATTTAAGATAAATCCGTTTGTCAAAAAGTTATTCTGCGAAGTAAATCCCATACCCTGCAAAAAGGCTCTGCAACTTATAGGCATAGACGCGGGCGTTCCACGCTTGCCGCTCACCGAGTTGGAACAAGCCCATACCGAAGAACTTTCGCGCGAAATGAAACTGCTCGGACTTATAAAATAAAGGAGAAAATCATGAACATATTCATAGTTGGCATAGGCGGCAAAATGGGCAGAGCGCTGTGCGAACGCGCAGGCGAATACGGCGATACCGTAAGCGGCGGATTGGACAGGATAAGTTCCGCATGTTTCCCCACCTTTTCGACGGCAAGCGAAGTAAACGTGCTCGTCGACGCCGTTATCGACTTCTCCCGCCCCGACACTCTGCCTGAGATAATATCTTTATGCAAGCTGACCGGCGCGCCGTGCGTCATAGCTACGACCGGCTACACGCGAGATCAGGAAGAAGCTATCAAAAAGTTATCCGAAAGCGTTGCGGTATTCAAATCGGAAAATATGAGCCTTGGTATAAACGCTTTATCCATTCTTGCCGAAAAAGCCGCATCCTTATTAAAAGACTTCGACGTGGAGATAATCGAACGCCACCACAATCAGAAAGCCGACGCGCCCAGCGGAACGGCAAAACTCTTGTGCCGCTCGTTAGAGCGCGGGCTTGATTATGCTCCTTCGTATAATTACGGCAGAGAAGGCAACTCAAAACGCAAGCCGCATGAAATAGGCGTGCACGCGATACGCGGCGGTACCATAGTAGGCGAACATGAAATAGCGTTTTGCGGCGGCGACGAAGTCGTCACCTTATCCCACTCGGCCGGCTCGCGCAGGATATTCGCCGACGGAGCGTTAAAAGCCGCAAAGTGGATAAAAGACAAAAAGCCCGGGTTGTACGATATGCACGATATGCTCGGACTGTAAAAACGTAAAACGAAAGGTATCGGCAACCCGATACCTTTTTTATTTTCATCTCTTATTTTTTGTCCGTAAACAGCGTGCACCCCGACTTTTTGAATTCTTCCGCCTTTTCAAGCAAACGCAATTCGGCGACATTAAAGTATTTTGAAAGACATTTTACGCACATAAATTCCGTACTGCCGCGGTTTATGAGTTTTCGATGTAGCGCTGTATCGATAGAAGACAGTTCTGCTCCGCACTTTACGCAACCCATATCATTTTACCGACACACGGTAAAACTTGCAAGTATGCGGCTCCAACCGGAACGACAGGCAATCGTTTTGTATTTCAAAGCTCTCGCCGCTCCAAATATCGTTACAAACAAGCTTTTTACCGCAGGAATGCCCCAGCCCCATTTTCTCGGTGGTGAGCGGAAAAGTCGCGGCGTCGTCGCGCAGGTTGGTAAAACAAACCGCTATGTCTCCGTTATCCAGCAGACGGCAAAATATCGGCGAAACATCCGCCTCAGGCACTCCGAACAGATCCGACTCGTTGGCAATATATGCCCGCGCGCCGCGAGCGTCCTGATTTACGGCAAGCATTCCGCGGTTTGTCAAAAGTTCGCGCGTCTCCGAGTCCATATTCCGGATATCGCACCCTATCATGAGCGGAGACGCCAGTATCGACCACACGCTCATGTGAAGTTTATATTCTTCGAACGTGCACCCTTTAAGCCCGACATGTCCTTTTCCGCGCATTCCGGTTATGAGCATGTCCATGTCGTTAAAACATCCCACGCCGCCGTACGACAGTATTTTATACTGGTTTTTAATTATGCCGCGCATGCTCTCGAAAGAATCGAAAATATCGCCCGTACTGCGCCACATACCCGCACCGGTCTGGTCTATCCAGGTATGCGTAGCGTCGCCGCCCCACGTGCACGCCGAAAAGAGTATGTCTCTGCCGCAATTGGCAAGAGCCGTACCCATCCTGCGGTACAGATATTTGCCGTGCATGGAATCGGGATGATAGCAGTAATCGTACTTCAAAAAGTCCACGCCCCATTCGGCGAAAGTCGCGGCGTCCTCGAACTCATGGTCAAGCGAACCGGGATATCCCGCGCAAGTAAGCGGACCGGCGCAGGAATATATTCCCATTTTAAGCCCCAACGAATGAACGTAATCCGCCAGTTTTTTTATTCCGCCGGGAAATTTTTTCTTATCTACGCGCAATCTGCCGTTGGCGTCGCGCGTAGGCTCCGACCAGCAGTCGTCTATAACAACGTATTCGTAACCCGCGTCTTTCAAACCGTTGGATACCATAGACTCGGCAGTCTCGCGTACAACTTGTTCGTTTACGTTTTCGGCAAACGTGTTCCAACTGTTCCAGCCCATGGGCGGAGTATATTTTACCATGCGTTCCTCTTAAAAGTTATTTGCTAAAAACGAATTTCTATGACGGCAACTTTACCTGCGGCAAGATTGTATTCGGTAACCAAGCCGGCTTCGTAATCCACTTTTTCGCCGCCGCTCGGCTTTGATATAAAGCGCTTGGTCCCCTCGGGCAACCGGATATCTATTTTTGCCGCTTTGCGTGATTTGAGTTTTACCACAGCCATGCCTTTACGCTTATCCCACGCAAGAGACGCCACTTCCACTCCGGTACGGGTCTGTATTCCCGTCACTTCGCCTTTGCCGAGCTGAGCAGGCAACGCCGGCAAAAGTCTTATAGAGCCGGAATCGGACTGCACAAGCATTTCCTGTATCGCGCCGGTAACGCCCATATTGCTCTCTATGGTATACTGCGCCCAGTTGCCGTTGCTTCCCGCGCCCATTCCGCGCCAGTCGGTGGCGGAAAACACAAGATTGTTCATCGCCATACTGCGCGTAACGGTCGATATGATATCAAGCGCGCTGTCGCCGTCGCCCATGCGGGCGAATATCGACGCGTAACGCGATAAACTCATGCTGGTATGCTCGCGGACCGCTCCCGCGATCTTCTTTTTGGCGGCTTGCGAAAACGCCTTAAAAGTCTCGGCGCTTTCGGGTGTTATTTCATGTCCGGGATACATCGGATAAAACATCGCCGTAGACGCCGACGTGTAATTATCGGTAAACGAAGGGTCGAGATATTCGCATGCGACGCCGTCGTCGTTTATACGGTATTCGGGCATGCGCGTAAGCATATCTTTCCACTTCGCCACTTCCGCCTTGTTGACGGCGGCGCGTTCGCTGCCCTCTATAAGGTTTACGAACAATTCTTTGACGATAGCGAAATCCACCGAAGAACTGCGCGCTATTTCCAACGTATCGACTCCGCCGTTGGAATAGTTTGCGGGAGTGGTATCCGGCGAATACGACGGGCAACTTTCATACTTGTTGGAAGAATCGAGTTTAAGAAAATTCTCGTAAAACAGCGCGACTTCCTTCATAAAAGGCAGAGCGCGGTTTTTGAGGAACTTTATATCGTCGGTATACAAATAGTAATCGTAAAACAATTGAGCTATCCAGCCCGCTACGCCGGTAAAGTGTATAGCCCTGCTGTCCACCATTCCGAGAACGCCCGTACCGTGCGCCATCACCGACGGAATAAACAACCCGCGGCAACCGTACAAACGCGACGCGTTCTTTTTAAGGTCGTCGAGCACGCTTTCGTAATACGTGAACACGCTTAAAAGCTGATCGGCGAGATTTCCGGCAAGCACGTGGCAATAAGTATTCTGTAAACTTCCGGATGCGTTTATCTGGCTTCCGGGAGCCTTATAATCGCCGCACCACAGTCCGTACGGCGTCAAGGGGTGTGACGCGTCGGAAGAACCGCTGATCATAAGATATCTGCCGTACGCCCACAGCTTTTCCAAAAGCGCGGGGCTTACGTCGCCGTCCACAAACGCCTTTTTGATGAGATCGTCCGTAGGCATCTCGCGGTTTTCGGCATCGAGATCCAATTCGGCGCTGTTGAATAATTTATTGTGGAGCGGCGTATGTTCTTTAAGAAGTTTTTCGTACGTGGACTTAACCGATTTAAGCGATTCGCGGATGGACTTCCATTCCTTTTCGCGCTGGCTTTCCACAAACGGGCGCAAAAATACGAGCACTTTCTCCGCGCCGCGTATGGTTATACCGCTGTTCTCCACTATCTGTTCTCCGCCGTAATGGTTTATAAAGCCAACGGCGCCAAACTCCGCGCCGGAGTCGCTTCGCGCCGAAAAACACATAAAGTACTTTTCGTATTTCACGTTAACGCCGTCGGGAAGTTTCGATATCGCGTCGGGAGTGCGAACGTTAAAACGGTCATGCAGATCGAGCGAAAGAGTAACGTCGATGGCTTTGCCGCCAGTGCGCGTTATTTCGTACACTATCATATTTTGAGCGCGAGACACGAACATCGAGCGGTCGTATCTGGTCGCTCCGTCTTTAAAAGTGACGGAAGTCTCTCCGTTTTCCATGTTGAGTATGCGGCTGTATTCCTTTACAGCTCTGTCGAGACGCATATCGACGTGAAAATCGCACAGCGGAAGAGGATAGCTGAGCATGGGGCGGTAATTTTTGGTGATAAGCGCGTTTTTAAGTATATTCTCGGCGTCGCGCACCTCGCCCTCGTCCATTTTTTTACGGACATCCTTTATTTTGTCGGCAACGTCCTGCAAAACGCCTACGCCGCCCTGCCACCAACTGTCGCTGTGGCTTATCATAATAACGTCGTTAGCCGCTCCGCCGTATACGGCGGCTCCTATCACACCGTTTCCTACGGGTATCGCCTCGCGCCAAGTCGACCCCCACCAGCCCGCGGGCATATTGAATTTGAGTGCGTTTTTCGGTTTGCGAATAGTTACCATATTGATGTACCGACCTCTTTTATCTATAAATTAGTACGATTTTATTGCAGTATAATTATATCATTATTATGCGCTTTTGTCTACTGTAAACCCGATAAATAAAGGGGCAAAAATGCGTTTTTCGGCATTTTTGCCCCTCTTTTTTCTTTAATTTTTCATATTTGCGCCGACTTATCAAAAAGTCTGCGTGATTTTGATAACTATACCTCGACGTATGGCGGGAGCTACTTGCTTGTTTGCGGCATAATATTCGTCGAGTTTCTGCCAGTCGCCGTCCTCGATATTGCTGAGATTGCTGTCGTTGAATATGTGCTGTTCAAACACCACCTCGCAGGATGCGTCTACCGTCATCTCGAAGTTTTCATATCCGAACGGTAGGCGGAACGTGATCTCGTCTTTATCGTCGAACTCGTATTCTTCACTTTCCGAGTTGCTTGCGTTTTCCTTGAAACTCACTTTTTTGACGGCGTTCGCGCCTTTAAGCGTGACCGTAATCTGCGATTTATCCCAGTCGAAAGTACTGAACGATATTACGTCGTCGTTTTTGGAAACCGAGGGAGTCGAGGGAATTATATTGGAATACGACGCCGTATATTCTTTTACGTACGCGTCTTTTCTTTCGTTCCAGTTGAGATCGCCCACGGCGTAACGGATATAGTTGTACGCTATCTTGTCGTGCACTTCCACCGAGACTTCCGCAGCGGCGCTGCCGTTCTTTTCATAAACGAACAAAAGCGAATCGTCGTAAATAGAATCGTAATAAGACGATGCCGATACCGCGGCGGAACTGAACGTAGTTCCGAACGAGCAGAACAGCACAATCATGACCGCCGACAATACCGCTACAAACGACAAGCCTATACGGTTGAGATACGACCAGGACTCTTTTTCCTTAAATACTTTTTTTACCGTGACCTCGGTAAACTTGCCTTTCTTGGCGCGGTCCTCCACTTTCTCGGTTACGAGGCGCTCATAGCGTACGGTACGGGCGGGAAGTTTCTTAAAAACTTTGTCGAGCGTAGGCTTTAGGTAATCGGCGTACGGAGCTATAAAGCCCGCAAGCGACGCCATGAGAGTTGCAATGACAACAATGCTCACCGCGGAATACAGCGTCTGCGCGGCAAAGAACAACGGCATAACGAGGGGCAATGCGAATACCACAGCCCATACGTAAAGGAACAGTCTCTCGATATCCATGCCGAACTTTGCGCGGAATTTGTTTTTGAATATTACCGTCATGAGCATAGCCGTAAGCGAGAACAGCGCCACGCAAGTAAACGGATAACTGATCGCGGGAACGGCAAAAGAAAGTATAAAGGCGGCAAGGGCAAATATCAACGCATTGCCGCGCACAACGTCCGCGGCTTTGACCGCAAACGTACGTTTGAGCAGTATATAAAAGAATATCGCAACGGCTATCGCCAACACGGAAGCGGATATCAAAAGTCCGGTGCCAGCGAATTTGACAGACGAAAGTCCCCTGAAAGGTATCACGCCGAAGCCCGACAACAACAGCGCAAACAGATAGTAAAGAGCGAACGAGGTAAGCGCGGTAGCAAGCAAGGCAACTATCTGTACCGCGGCTCCTGCAAGCGCCTTGCCCCAGGAGAACGTCTTATTACGCGCGTTGAGTATGATTATAGCAATCGCCAGCCCCAGAATTATGCCCGCGATAACAAACGCGACGGCCGCCGGATAATACACGGTCATAACGTCGAGATAGGAAAAATACGTTCCGCTCGCCTTAGAATCGAAGTTGTTTATTTTTGCGTCGGAATAGCATTTTACAAACTTGTTCATGGCGTTGGCCTGCTGTGAAACAAGTTTTTTATTGATCGAAATATCGTCGGCGGTAGCGTACTTATTGAAACCGCCGCGGTTGGTAAAGTTGAGCGTGGAGTAATCGCCGAACACACCGCTGCCGGCGTATTCCGTATTCGCGGTAAGCATAGACAAAGCGCCGGATACAAAAGTACTTCCGTTAAAACGCGAATATTTTCCGACAAGATCCAACGAGCCGGTACCGCTGCCGTACATCATGAGAGTACCGCTTGTGCCCCCCGCGCGGAAGTCGGCTACCGCGCGCACCTTTGCGGCGACTCCGTCAAAACCCGCGAATTG
>CATKCE010000109.1 GCA_949744905.1 uncultured bacterium | reverse complement strand
TATTTCTTTCTATGCATTATTACCTTTCTTTCTTCTCTCTCGCTCTTTCTTCTTATATTGATTTCTTTTTCTTCTTCTATGCTGTTGTCAATGTGCAAAACTGTTACGTCCACCCTTATTGCCAAAACGGCAATAAAAAAAGCATAAATCGATACGTGATTCCCGATATCTATTATGCCCAGCGGTATTGTTTATCAATACTTGGTCGGCGCGCGTGCGCCATAATGAACGGCTATCAAACACGATAGCTTGTTTATAATACCATATAACCAACGGCTTGTCAAGAGTTTTTTTTGAAAAAAAGAAATTTTTTCAAATATAATATCTTCCGTAAATTGACTCTAAATTCGTTTCACGATACGCTCCGCTATTATTTAGATAGAAAATATAACCGCTCGTCGCTTTTTAATACTACGTTACATAAAACAAAACCGGCAAACCTCTCTTGCGGAATCTGCCGGTTCATGGTAGGAATGAGTGGACTCGAACCACCGACCCCCACCTTATCAGGGTGGTGCTCTAACCTGCTGAGCTACATTCCTTTAATAAAAAATAGCGCTTATCGTTTGCGACTTGAAACAGTGGTGGAGGTAAGCGGGTTCGAACCGCTGACCCCCTGCTTGCAGGGCAGGTGCTCTACCAGCTGAGCTATACCCCCACAATCGTCGCAAACGACAGCTTAAATATGATAGCAAATAAATATAAGTTTGTCAAATAATATAAAGCGATTTTCAAAAAATTTAGGCTTACGTCCGCCCGATAAAATTTTTTATCAGACGAATAGCCTTCCTCGGTTTATTAACTGCATCAAGCGGAAATTTCTTTTACCGTTTCTACGTTCTTGCGGCAACTTAAATAATAACCGATAATATTCAATACCGTAACGATTACCGAAAATACGCATATTACGATAGGAACGGCATAATTAAAAGCGAGCATGTCTTGCGGTAACTTTTCGAGTCCCAGAGCTTGTTTGTATGAAATTGTAAATGCGTGTACCGTGCCTATAGACATTCCCAGCAAAACGACCGAAAGCACTACCGTTATAACGTTTAAGTCGAAAGCATGATTATTTATCGAGTTAGCCAACAAACGTTTTATGTTTGCATACAACAATACAAAAGCAAGCACTATAAGCATAATCAGGGCTACCATGCCCAAAATTGAACACCATGCCAATCCGGAAGTTTCGGTCATATTAGCGGCAACGGAATTATCCAAAGTATATATTCCTATCACCTGCCAAAAATGTATAAATCCGATATTCATCGAGGCTTTGTACGTAACGTCTTCATCGACCAGCGTAATCTTCCATCCCAATACGGGAAGAGACAAAAAGACTATAGTAAGCAACGTAATAACGATATTGGCAAAAAGCGTTATGACCTCGAACAAACTATGTTCGGCAAAGAATGTTTTTGCGCGCAACGCAAACGCATATATCGTTAAACCGACCGCTATTATCGCGCCTATAATAATGCCCGCAACCGAAGCGCCGTTTAAACCGGTTTTGACCGAAGTAAGATTTCCCAACATTTCTTCCAAAAGTTCACCCATGTCTTGGCTGAACGCAAAATCGAAATTACTCAAAACGTATAGGCACACAGTACCTGCGACATACGCCGCAAAGGCATAAAAAGCCCACATTACAGTTGGCTTGCTTGATTTACCCGATAAGCCTTGTATTCCTTTTACTACAGCCAACGCCGAAAACGATACGACGCATACTATCGTAGCCGCAGATATGACGGTTCCGAATACTGCCGGCGCATACAAAGACGCGGCGTAATAATCGGATTCCGACGCTATGGAAATAAGCGCATTGTTTATATTTTTGTATATGCTTCCGAAATATGTATAAAAAAACGAACCGTTCACGCCGATCAAAAATACGAATACAAGCGAAACTGCAACCAGCGCAAATGCAATAACTATCTTTGCGAATTCGGAACGCGAACACTCGAAAGTTCGACGTTTGTTTGTATTTGCGGATATCGCCGCTGCGTTTACGCCGTCTCCGTTTGCCGATTTTTTACAAACGTTTTCCAAACCGCAATACGGACAAAAAGCGTTCTCAGAAGGAATGGATTTTCCGCAACCGGCGCAAGTTATGCTTCCGTCCAATCTTTTGCCGCATTTACCGCAAAACACGGCGTCATCCAACGGATTCTCTGCGCCGCAAAATTTACAAACCATATATTCCTCCTAATGTATAACCGTACGACCGGAATTTATTAAAGTATACCCCCCCCCGACTTTTTGTCAAGAGAATTCGCCGATTTAGTAGTATTATACTAAAAGCGGAAGTCGCCTGCTGTCGACTTCCGCTTTTAATTGTGATCATCGCGTCTGCGTTTGTGTTTTCTGAATCTGTTGGTATTGTGCTTTTCGGCATTGTCTGAATTATCCGAATACCGCGTTTTTTCCTGACGTTTTGTTTTATCAGGTTCTTCCAAATATTCCACGTTCTCTATTTCCACCGATTCGCGTTCGAATTCGTCGGGCAGATATATTTCGTTCCCGAAATCGTCGTAATACTTAGGGTCGTACTCGTAACCGTCCGTCATGTCTCCGAAAATATCGAACCCGCCGAAAATGTCTCCGAATAATCCGCCGAATAGTCCGCCGCCGAACAAATCCCCGAACAATCCCCCGCCGCTTGCGCGCGACACGCGGATACTGTCGGGATCGATGCTTTTGCGCACCGGCTCGTCGTCGCGTTCGTGTTCGATTTTTTCGGGATCTACGGGAACAATGGCTTTTACCTTATAGCCGCACCGCAAACACTTTGCGGATCTTCCCATTTCGTGTCCGCATTCGGGACATTTCATTGAATTCACTCCTCGGACGGACTCTTCCGCCGCCCATATCCAGCGCATAATATTCTCGATAAGGACTATACCACTTGAAGATAAAAATGTCAAGTAAATAGCAAAAAAGCTTCCGAAAACGCTCCGGAAGCTTTTTATCAAAGGTCTTTTTATTTGCCGAAAAATCAAAGCTCGGCGAAGTATTTGATAGTTCTCACCATCTGGCTGGTATACGAATTTTCGTTATCGTACCACGACACTACCTGCACCTGGTACAGATCGTCGCCCACCTTGGAAACCATCGTCTGAGTCGCGTCAAACAACGAGCCGTAACGCATGCCGATGACGTCGGAAGAAACGATGGGATCTTCGTTATAGCCGAACGACTCGCTCGACGCCTTTTTCATGGCGGCGTTTATTCCCTCTTTGGTAACGTCCTTGCCCTTTACCACAGCGGTAAGAATTGTGGTGGAACCGGTGGGCACAGGCACACGCTGAGCCGAACCTATCAGTTTACCGTTAAGTTCGGGAATAACAAGTCCGATAGCCTTGGCGGCGCCGGTGGAGTTGGGAACGATGTTGGCTGCGCCTGCGCGGGCACGACGCATGTCGCCTTTGCGGTGAGGTCCGTCCAAGATCATCTGGTCGCCGGTATAAGCGTGTATGGTGCTCATGATGCCGGATTGAACGGGAGCGTAATCGTTAAGAGCCTTAGCCATGGGAGCCAAGCAGTTGGTAGTGCATGAAGCCGCGGAAATGACCTGATCGTCTTTTGTAAGAGTTTTTTCGTTGACGCTGTAAACGATGGTTTTAAGATCGTTTCCTGCGGGAGCGGAAATGATGACCTTTTTAGCGCCGGCGGCAATATGCGCCATCGATTTTTCTTTGGAGCAATAGAAGCCGACGTATGTTACTTTTAGGCGGATGCCTGTCCTGTAATTCATGCCTCTATTTCAGCAGTTTGCCGATGCGTCCCACCGCGTTG
>CATKCE010000108.1 GCA_949744905.1 uncultured bacterium | reverse complement strand
GGAAACTTACTTTCCGCGGGCGTTTTGTATGTTTTCGATTGATGTCTTTTATTGTGCGGGTGGAGCGTAACCGAGGTTTGTTGCCTGACGCAAAAACCCGAAACCTATACTGCGGTTTTTGCCGACGCCTTCGCCTTCGAGATAACAGATACCAAGGTTATATATAGCCGCGGGATGTTTTTGCGCCACCGCTTCGCGGAACCAATATACGGCTTGCACGACGTCGCGTTCTATATTTTTGCCGTTGTAATAAATTTCGCCCAAAGTGTTTTGCGCGTCGGCATCGCCGGACAGGGCGAGCGAAGACAATTCGTCGAAATATTTCCAGAATTCCTTTGCCGCAAGCTTATCGCGGTATTCTTCCTGGACATGTTTGTTTTCGTTTATAAGTCTGCGCTCGTTGACGATACGGTCGGATGAGTAACCGATGGAAGAGTTGTACTCCTTGCGCTTTTTGGGATCGGCGAGCACGGCGTAAGCCTCTTTCAGTTTTTGCAGTTTTTCGGCGTTTTCCGCGTCCTTTTTATCGTTATATTTTCGCGACAGTTTTTCAAACTCGGCGTCTATTTCTTCCTCGGTCGCCCAGATAAGCACGCCGAGGGTGCCGTAATGGGTGGACTTTGCAAGGCGGTGGTCCGCTTTGGTCTTTTTCGCCCATTCTTCCGCGCGTTTTTCCATTGAAGAGAGCATTTCGGCGTTTTCTTCTTTTTGGCGTATCCTCTTATTATCCGCTTCCCATTCGGTAAGTTCAAGATCGAGAGCGGAGAGCCTTTTATTGATGTCCACAAGAGTGTTGCTAACGGCTTTCTGCTTGTCAAACTGCGCCGAGGGGTTGTTTTTTACAGCCACCGGATCGGTGCCCAGCCGGTCTATTTTAAGTTGGAGTTCGTGCGCTATGGCTTGCGATTTTTCGGTGCGCTCGCGCAGGATATCGGTTTGCTCGACTTTACCGTAAGACGCTTTTCTGAGCCATTGAAGTTGTACTTCAAGGTCCTGTATGCGTTCGTTCGCCTGCGAGAGCGAGCGGTCGCGTTCAAACAGTTCCTGTTCGAGCGCGCTACGGTCGTTGCGGTATTCCGATATCTTTTGTTTGGCTTTTTCGTTTTCGGATAAAATAACTTTTTTCGCCGCGTTCTGGCTCTCTTTAATACCGCGGGCATAACCTTCTTTATATGCGCGATCTCGCACTCCCGTAAGTTGCGATTGCACTTGTGCCTGTACCTGCGCCTGCACTTGAGCCTGGTACTGGGCCTGGTACTGCGCATTCATGTCGGCGTACGGAGGAGCGTTTCTGCGCGGCGCTGTGGCGCGCTGTAAAAGCGCGTTGTATTCGGAACGCGATTTTGCGTCGGAAAGTACGGTGTATGCTTCGTTAATGTCGGCAAAGCGTTTGGCGGCTTCGGTGTTTCCCGGATTGATGTCGGGGTGAAAACGTTTAGCAAGCGTGCGGTAACTGTTTTTGATCTCGTCGTCCGTCGCATTAAGCCGTACGTTCAATATCCTGTAATAGTTTTTCATCATGCACCTCACCGTTCGATTTTTCACACATTCTATGCCATAAATTATAGTATGCGCGGACGATTTAGTCAAGCGGATAGCCGAAAGAGACAAATAACTCTTGCAAAAAATAATATTACATGGTATAATGTTTTTCGAAGAATATATCATCACATATTTTGCGAGGTTTGACGTATGTTCAAAAGAAATTGGCGAAGCATTGTTATAGGGGCGGTATGCGCGGCAGTGGTGTGCGCGACTATAATCCTTTACACTGTTTTTACTTCCAACCATATTTTCAACGAAAGCGCCAGCCACTTATCCGAAATATACATGCAGGTAAACGCGCGTTTTTCGCAACAGGTGAATACGAACCGCGGTCTGATGAGCAGTTGGGAACAGTACATACATAATTCCGTGAATATCATCAACGGCGTGGACGGAGAAACGGACGAAGAAAAGAACGAACGCAGAGCGGAACTTCAAAACTTCATGAAAGTACAGCAGGAGCAGTGGAAATTCACCGATTTCTATTTTGTCGGAGAAGAAGAAACGGTGGCTGACGGCGATACCGGTAAATATAAAAACAGAGTGCATTGTGTCAATTTGGACGGAGAAGAAACTGTTTTCAGATTCCGCCGCAGTCAAAGCGAGTGGCTTGGTAAAGAAGGCGGCGGCGTAGTAGGCATTAAGGAAGGCGCTGACGCGAACTCGCAGATAATGCTGTTTTCGGTGGACGTCGAACAGTGCAAATTCGACGGATTCGATTATACCGCCATAGGTATAAGTTTTGACGAGATCGATATGGCGGATATGCTGGATATAGAGGTATTCGGCGCCGACGGAATATGTTACATCGTGTTGCCCGACGGAAACGTACTTTTGCAGACCGGCGGTACCGTCAGAAGAGACAATTATCTTGATTATTTGTCTTCCGATAACGCTAATCTCTCGGGTAAGACGGTTGCCGATATACGCAAAGATTGGAAAGATCAAAAGACCGACACCATTCTTTTTACAAATAACGAAAACGGATACGATTATTATCTTACGTATATCCCTGTCGGATTCGGCGACTGGATGCTTTTAGGCTTGGCTCCCAGCGACGTTGTCAACGCCAGTATGAGTTGGTTTCGGACCGTAACGATCATAGTAATGGCGGCGATATTCATTGCGATAGGCGCGGTAGTGGTATGGCTGATGATCACTACCAACAAGCGGCGCGTAAAAGAAAAAGAGCTTGAGGTCAAATCGCGTGAAAACATGCTCGACCTTTTGACCGTTAACAGCAACGACATGTTTATACTGTTCTCGCCGGAAACATTTGCCGCCGATTACGTAAGTTCCAACATTGAACGTGTGTTTGGTCTGGATATAAATGCGGTCCGCAAAGATATACGCAATATACTGAAAGCCGCAGTTGAAGAACATGACGAACTTAACGACGAATGGCTTGCCGACCTTCCCAAAGCGCGTACGTGGCAAATAGATACTCTTATGCGTAACGTCATGTCCGGCGAGGAATACTGGTATCATATTTCCTTGGATTATTCTGCGTTTAACGGAAAAGACGGTTACGTAATGATGTTCTCAGACCGTTCCAAAGAGCGTAAAATGAACGAGAATCTTAAAGAAGCTCTCAGCATAGCCAAATCGGCGAACGATGCGAAAAGCAACTTCCTTGCCAACATGTCTCACGATATCCGCACTCCCATGAACGCTATAATCGGTTTTGCGACGCTTCTTGCCAAAGACGCTGATAAACCGGACAAAGTGCGTGAATACGTGCGCAAGATATCTTTTTCCGGGCAGCATTTGTTGAGCCTTATAAACGATATTCTCGATATGAGCAAGATAGAGAGCGGAAAGACTTCGCTCAATATGGTCGATTTCAATCTTTCGGAATTCTTAGAAGAACTGTATGCTATGATGGCGTCGCAGACCAAGGCCAAAAACCAGTCGTTTGAGGTGCGCACCAAAGGGCGCATGCCCGAGCTTGTTACCGGAGATAAACTGCGTCTAAATCAGATACTTCTCAATCTTCTCAGCAACGCGGTAAAATATACTCCGGCGGGCGGCAATATTGAATTGAATATAGAGTCAATGCCCAATAAGATTCATAATCACGAGTATCTGCGTTTCGAAGTAAAAGACAACGGCATAGGTATGAGCGAAGAATTCGTCAATATAATCTTCGAGCCGTTTTCACGCGAGACCACCGGAAAAACGCGCGAGATACAGGGCACAGGACTTGGTATGGCTATCACTAAAAATATCGTCAATCTTATGGGCGGAACGATTTCGGTGGAAAGCAAACTCGGCAAAGGAAGCTCGTTCGTGGTGGAGCTCGAACTTGCCGAAGCGGGTAAGAACGCGGGCGAGGACAAAGAATTCTGGGCGAACCACAACGTGACGCGAGTGCTTGTCGTGGACGACGAGGAAGATATATGCATAGAGGTGCGGGACCTTATGTCCGATACCGGCGTCAACGTTGATTATGCGCTCAGCGGCAAAAGCGCGGTAAAAATGGTTTCCGATGCTTACGATTCAGACAACGCTTTCCATATAGTATTGCTTGACTGGAAGATGCCGGAGATGGACGGAGTGGAGACCGCGCGGCGCATACGTAAAAAGGTGGGCAACGATGTGCCTATCATGGTGCTTACGTCGTACAATTTCGACGAGATAGAGGACGATGCGAAAGCCGCCGGTATAGACTGCTTTTTGCCCAAGCCGTTCTTTGTGTCGAATTTCCGTCATGCGATATCCCGCTTGCGCGAAGGCGACACCAAGGAAATGGCGTCGGTCCCCGACAAGATCTCTCTTGCCGGACTCAAAGTGCTTGCCGCCGAAGATAACGAGATCAATGCCGAAATACTTTTGGAACTGCTCGATATAGAAGAAGTTAAATGCGACATAGCATGCAACGGTAAAGAGGCGCTTGAAAAATTCGAGGCGTCGGAGCCAGGGCAGTACGATATGATATTCATGGACGTGCAAATGCCGATAATGAACGGTTACGAATCGGCGCGTGCGATACGCGGTTGCGCGCATGAGGAGGCGAAAACTATTCCTATTATAGCTATGACGGCAAACGCGTTTGACGACGACGTAAAATCCGCTTTTGACGCCGGCATGAACGCGCACCTTGCAAAACCTATCGATATGGATAAACTCAAAATTATAATCGCTAAGTTGCGCGAGGGCAAAAATGACTAAGAAAAAGAAAAAAATATTAATAGTCGACGATTCCGAATTGAACCGCGCGCTATTGTCGGATATGTTGTCCGACAGCTTTGATATTTTGGAAGCGGAAAACGGTGTGGAAGCTCTTGCCATGCTCCACGAGCATGAGCTTGAAATCGCGTTGATGCTTTTGGACATAGTTATGCCGGTAGCCGACGGCTTTGAAGTACTTGCGGCAATGAATCAGAAAGGCTGGATAAAAACCACTCCGGTAATAATGATATGGGCGGAGACCGGCGGCGCTTATATAGACAGAGCATACGATCTCAGCGCGATCGATTACATAAGCCGCGCGTTTGACGAGAGG
>CATKCE010000107.1 GCA_949744905.1 uncultured bacterium | reverse complement strand
GGACGAGTACGCTCGTCCTTTTTTTATGCCCTTAATAGTAGACAAAGGACAGGGCGAATTGCAAAGTATAAAGAGTAGACAAAGGACAGGGCGAATACCAACGGGCAAGCCCGTTTGTCCGGAATCATACGATCGTGAGAGCGGGCGCGGTGCGGGTCGAGCACGACCTTTTCGGCATAGTCGACCGCTTGCGCGCCATAGACGACGGCTATTTTGTGGTGTACGATAAGAATAGATCGACGTTTGAAGTGCATCACAGCCGGCAGCGCGGAGACACCTTTGCGCTGTCGGTGCCGTATCCGTCGCTTGACGAGCGCACCGTGCGACTGGTGCGCCGCACGCGGGCGGAAAACGCGAAACGGCTGTTCGAGGAAATGGAACGCGAAAACAGAAAGCTGGAAAAAAGGCGTATAAAAGAGGCGGCGGAAAAAGTCTCGGAGACGCTGTAACCGGAAAAACCGGTGTCACCGTTAAAGCGGTGCGGAGGAGATGAAAAAGTGAAGATATTCGATGCGGTATATACGGCGGCGGTATTTTTGAGGCTGGACGAACTGTGCTCGGCGCTGAGCGCCGACGGATTCGATAAAAACGACTGGCGCGCGTCTCTCGACGCGGACAACGCGCGGGAACTCGATATGCTTTTGAGGTGTTGCAATCTGACGCTCGGCGAGCTTGCCGAAGGCGACTTTCCGTTAAAAACCAAAATACGCGTAAAAGCCGAAAACGGGCGCATAGACTACGCGGCTTTTTCCGAAAAGGCGACGGATATCCTTGCGGTCGAAGCAAGCGGCGCGACCTTGCCGTTTCAAAGTTTTTTCGACTGCGTTACGGTGCCGTATAACGGCGAGTGTACGGTGACTTACACGTTTGCGCCGCCCAGAGCGGACCTCGGCGATTATTCTCCGTACGCCGGCAATAAGCCGAGTGCGCGTCTCGCGGCGTACGGAATCGCGCGCGAGTACTGCCTTATAAACGGCATGACCGACGACGCGGCGATGTGGGACGGCAGATTTGCGGCGGCGGCGACCGAGGAAGCGAGGGGACGCGGCGATAAAAAAGTGCGCGCCCGCAAATGGAGGTAACGTTATGAAAAGGACGCTTTTGCCGCCGCGGAGAAATTACCGCCGCGCTTTTGCCGCAAGTTTCGATAAGGGCATGAACCGCCGCGCAGACAAGCGCGTGCTTCCGTTCGACTGCGCGACGGAGGCGTATAACGTATGCACGGATACCGGCGCGCTCACTGCGGGATACGGAGCCGTTGCCACCGATATCCCTGCGCGGTTCGGCAAAGTTTTTTATTACAAGAGGGCGGATGACGACGGCGGCGAAAAAGGATTTTACATAGCTCACGATTCGGCGAGCGGTAAAATGTACGGCGGCGGGAGCGATCCGGCGGATTGGCGGGAGATAGAAGGAGCGCGATTTGCTTCGGCGCCGTCGGGCGTAAATTACCGTCTGTACGGAGACGACGTGTTCTTACTGTGCGGCAACGAGGGGATGGCGGTGATAGACGGCTTGCTGCGGGCGGTGACCGTTCCGGGAGCTCCCTGCGTCACATCGACGGCAATGCACAACGAGCGCATGTTCGTTACGATAGGCGGCAGACGCAACGCCGTATGGTTCAGCGACGACCTCGACCCCACAAACTGGAATCCCGAACTCGACGAAGGCGGATTCATAGAATTGGAGGGAGAAAGCGGCAGACTGAATAAGGTGGTGGATTTCGGCGGATACGTTTACATCTTCCGCGATTACGGCATTTCCAGGCTCGCGGCATACGGCGACCAGTCGGAGTTTTCGATCGGCAATCTGTTTGTTTCCAGCGGTAGGATATACGGCGATACGGTGGCGGTGTGCGGCGACAGGATACTGTTTGCCGCGGACGACGGCATTTATTCTTTCGACGGACTTACGGCTGCGGTCATCTGCCGCGATCTCGAGACGCCGGTCGCGTCGGGCGGAGCGACAGCTTGCTTTTTCGGAGGCAGATATTACCTTGCGTCGGGCGCGGAGGGAAGCGTTAACGACACGCTCACGGTCGTCGACCCGCGCACAAAAGAAGCCGTCGTGCACAAAGGAATGCGTATAACGGGGTTTTCGCCCATAGTCGTACCCGGAGGGGAAAAACTTTTGATATCGTCTCCGGACAGCGGTTACCTCGGTAAGATCGCGCTCGGCGCCGACTGGTTCGGCGTAAAGCAGAAAAGAGCGTGGAGAAGCGGCGCGAGCGACCTCGGACTTCCCGAGCGCACAAAAATGATATGCGACGTTTATCTTGACACCGAGTACGATTGCACGGTGACGGTGACTACCGAGCGCGGATGCAAAAGACTGTTGTTCAAAGGTAAAGACGCGGTACAGCAAAAGCGCGTGAATCTTATCGGCGGAAAGGCGGGAGTGGCGATAGAAGCCGAAGGTGATATCAGCGTGGCGCGTCTCGCCGTAAAATACGCACCGTTATCGCGTTGAGGAGAGAGGATATGGACTACGGGCAACTGGCTTATATAAAAGCGGAAGAATTGGAGCGGTACGTCAAGAGCGTTTCCGTGCGGAAAAAGCGCAACGCGGTAAGCGCGTCGTTTTATCCGCGCGTCGCCGCCGAGAGCGGCTACGAGCCGTGTTCCGTGTCGGGAGAAGGCAGTATAGGCGTCGCCGTCTCCGCCGCGTTAAGGTCGCCGCAAAGCGTGCGTCAGGCAAAATTGAGACTGTATTGCGGCGGCAAGATCGCCGCGTCGGCCGGTGTGGCGCAAAGCGGCGGAGCCACGGTAAGTTATACGTTGTTCGCGTCCGTAACTCCCGGCGCGGGCGAAACTCTGCGGTTGGAAGCCGATACCGCCGGACTTGTTTTGGAGGAACTGCGCGTTTTGGTGTTCGGGGACGGCGCGTCGGTGGATAACCGCGGCGGTAATCTGCGCGCGGAGTGGGTGGGGACTGAAACATACCTCGCGCGAGAAAAGCAAGGCGCAATATCGCTTTCCGTGTACGGGGGCGGCGAGATAACGGTCGCACGCGGTCAGACGTTCGATATATGCGACTCTCCCGACGGACCCGGCATGGTGATAAGCGACGACGCCGGAAATTTGTGGGGCGTCGCGTTCGACGCCGAGATTAACGAGACGGCGCGCGTGAATCTCGGCGCCGGCGTCGACAGCGTGGCGCTGGGACGGAATCGGCGCGGATATATAATTGCGGGGGTGCGCGGGCGCAGGGTGTATTTTTGCGAATGCGGATACGATTTTTCAGGACGCACCGATTGGACGGAAGCGGACTTTACCACCGAGGCGGATAAGGTGTACTTTACTAAGCATACCGAGGAGCCGATACTGTTTTTATCGCGCGACGGTGCGCTGTACGCAAAGATACCCGTGCGCAGTCTTGTGTGCGTGTCCGCCGTCGGGATAAAACCGCGACTTACGATATTGTAAAGGAGGGTTTTATAATGTTGACCCGGGAAGAAAGGAATATTGAAAGAAATATAAAAAAATATATAGTACTTACGGCGGAAGACTCCTCGCGGGTAGGCGCCGAAGCTCGGATATCGGCGATAGACCGTGATCCGGCAAGAGGAGGGACGCCGAGCGTTACTTTCTCGACTACCGTCGACTGCCTTGAGAAGAAGTATGTGCGCGCGTCGCTGTGTTCGGAGCCGGACGGAGACGAGATTTACGGTTGCGATACCGTATTCGAGGGCGGGGGCGAGACGGCGGAAGTGTCCGTTACCGTGCGTCTTAAAATATCCGACGGCGACGGCACGTGCTTTTGCTCGGGCGACAATCCGCTTATAGAGTTTTTATTGGGAGTGTCCGAGCTTGAAGATCTGCGCATAGGTTGGGGCAATTGTACGTATCCGTCGCGCCCGTGCGTCCGCAACACCGAACTTATTGACGGATTTGCGCCTGCGGTATTTTCGCACGGACCGTCGGGATTTTCGTTTTCGTCCGGCAGCCCGATTTTCGGACGCGAACTTGTGCTGTATGCCGGAGACGTGTCGCTTTTGCGGGCTTTGCGTCCGTACACCGTTTCGGTAAAAGCGTATTACGGCACGGTGGACGGAACGTGCGCAATAAACGTCGGCGAAAACGCGGAAAGCGTGTTCAACGTGTCGGTGGACGGAGCGACGGTACTTAAAGCCGATACCGTGCGCACAGCGGAAAGGATAGTCAACGTAACGCCGCAGCGTGTCGTTGCTCTCGGCGCCGACGGCGAGGTGAAGAGCGATCCCGCGGGAGAATACGTGGCGTTTATATCCACGACTTACGTGGACGTATACAAGGCGGATTCAACCGACATAACAAAAGTTCTGCACGTCGAGAGGAACGGCGAGTATGTCGAGATATGCCGAGGCGGCTCGCTCGCTTTGTGGGGGATGTCGCTTATCACGATGTACGAACCGGACGACGGAGGGAACTACTCGTCGTTTACGGCGACGGTGTCGAGCGGATCGGATAACGAGATAGTTCGCGAAGGAAACCGTTATCACTGTGCTTTCCGTCGGGGACTGGGACTGTACAGATATGTGTTCGACCGCAACACTTGCGTCAAGTTAGGGCAGGAAAGCGTAAACAGCGCTCTGTTCTTTTTGAGCCGGTGCGGAGACGCGATAGCTTACGGCGACCGCACGCTTCGCGTAAAGACGACCGATTCCGATATCAGCGCGCAGTTTTTCGCAGATCCGCTGACGCAACGCGGAGCGGCAAGGAGCGGCGCGGGTGTCGGCGACGGCTTTGCGTTTACCGAAGAAAAAGACGGGACGTACGCGTACGATTTTGTCCACAATAATGTGACGGCTTTGGGAAGCGGATGCAGGGCTTCGGGAACGTTTATTTACGGAGGCGGCAAGGCGTACGCGTACGATTACGTAAACGGTATACGCGAGATCGCGGGCGGAGAACTTTTGGCGGGAGCAACTTCGGCGTGCATGGCGGGAGACGCCGTGTTTGCCGTGAAAAACGGCGAACTGTATGTTTGCTATGTCAGCCGAGGCGCGCTTACGGTGCGCATGCCGGCGGACAAAATCGGCAAACAGGTGATGCTCAACGTGCGCGAACGGTCGTATATCGGACTCGGAAAAGGCGCGGAGTTTACTCTCGAGAGCGAGGCGGCGAGCGTCGGGATAAAATAAAAAAGGGGGCAAATGAATGTGGGAAGAAATTTTGAAAGTCGCGTTGGGTAACGGACTTTGGGCGGTATTGTTTTGCGTGCTTTTGATGTATCAGTTGCGCGACGGCAGATCGCGTGAAAGCAAGTACCGAGACATGATATCGGCGCTTGTGGACAGATTGGGCGTTTTGGACGAAGTACGCGAGACGGTCAACGAGACTTTGGACGCGGTAAGGCGCAAAGAGCGGAAAAAAGAGCGTGCGGAGGAAAACGCGCGGAGAGCTTGCGTATTGTCCGAAGGCGGTCGCGGCGGTGTATAAAAATGCTCTTATCGCCGTTTGCGACGGCGGGCTCTGCCGCGCCGAGGAGCGCGACGGAGCGGTCGTGATGACGACCAAGGAAAACGGAAAGATTGTGTCAAGGCGGATGACGCGGGGAGGAAAAGTGTTCGGGGCGCGCGTAATCGGCTACGCCGACGCGTGCTTCGACTTTCCGTTCGCGGATATCGGCGTTGCGGGGGAGGATATCGTATATGAGGACAAGACGGGAAATGATACGTAAAATAAAGCGCAGGATTGCAAGCGCGGACATAGCGAGGAGGAACGGAAAAAATGGCAAATGAAGCGGTCGAATACATAAAAGATGCCTGGGACAGTCTTGTCAACGGCAAAAAGAATAAAAAGAAAAAAGATTCGGCGGTGACCGAAATAGAAGAATTCATAAACGGGTACGGGCAGAGCAAAGTGCCGGAAAAGCCGGTCCTGCCCGATACGCCCGAATATACGCGCATGGAATACGACGCGCCTGACGACGAAGAAATAGACTCGCGCGCTAAGAGCGAACTCGACGCGTACCGTAACGAGGGATACGGAAAAATAGACAAAGAAATAAACGCTTTGCGCGAAAAGTACGATTCGGATCTTTCGGCGGCGCGGGAAAATCATGAAGCCGCCGCCCGCAAGACCGAGGCGAGTTACGAAGCCGCCAAAAAGAATACCGATAACGACATGTTGAAACGCGGTATAGCGCGTTCGAGCATAGCGGCTAACAAGCGCGCCGAACTCGAGAGCGGAGAAGCGGAGACGAAGGCGCGTCTTGCCGCCGAATACAAACGTATCGGCGACGAAATTACGGCGGAGATAAGCTCGCTTAGCGTAAAGCGCGAACAGGCTCTCGGAGACTTTAATATAGCTTACGCGGCGAAACTTACCGAGAGGATCAACGAGCTTAAAGACGACCGCGACAAAAAAGCCGCCGAGGCGCTCAAGTACAACAATTCGCTCGCCGAAAAGGAATACGCCGCAAAGGTGGACAAGCAAATGAAGGAGAGCGATTTGTACGGCGAGGCGCTTTCGCAGCGCGAAAAGGAGAATAAACTCGGAGAGACCGACGGGCGCGACTATCTTGCCGTGTACACCGCCGTAGCCGAAAAACTGCGTACGATAAACAAGAACGACGCGCGCGAGATCGTTCTGAATAATCCCAACGTACGTCTCGGCGTGGGCAACACGTATTACTATAAACTTTACGACGAGTTCTGCCGATGAAAAAGTTGACTGCCAAACTGCGCAGCAAGAGCTTTTGGGTGGCTGTTGCAGGCGCGCTCACGCTGATACTTTCGCGGTTGGGATACGCCGACGCCGCGACGCTTGCGCAAAACGTTATCGACGGGATAGCGGGCGTCTTACTGCTGCTCGGCATAGCCGTGTCTCCGTGCGGAGAAAACGATAACGGAAAACGTCCGGCGGATCCGGCAGACGGCGACGCGGACGACGCGCCCGATAAATGCGTCGGGGAAGAAGAAAAAGAGGAATAGAGGCAAACGACCGCGGTCATCGTAAAACGTGACCGCGGTCGTTTTGTATCGGCTGTATTTTATTTTTTCTTTCTTCCGAACAATCTTTCCATAAAGGTGGGTTTGCGTTCTCGCGTGACCGTGACGGTGCGGTATTCGGTGCGGTCGGAAGTTTGCGGCTTTTGCTTTTGGAAAGGCCGTTCCGGAGCGCTCTGCGCGGACTGCGCCGAATCGGCAGGGACGGCGGGTTGCGAGACCGATCGGTAAGAACGCTTTGTTTCCGACTCCTGTTTTATTCCGGGGTCTTTAGCCGGCGCGGGCGAAACGCGTATGCCTGCGGACGACTGCATAACCGTGCGTTGACGGACGGCGCCGTTTTGCGTGACGACGGGACGGCTCAGTCTTGCCGAATCGGCGCGGGCGAGCCCGTTAGTCTCGGGTGCTTCCGCCACTCCTTCGGTTAGGGTCTTGCGGGTAGCGGCGGTGGCGGTGCGCGCGGCGTTATTCTGACGCCCGTCCAGGCCGGTTATCATTTGGGTGACGTCCTGGTAGCGGTGGCGCGCGTAAACCGCGAGCGACTTCATGAGAGCGCTTTCCTGCGTGGGGGATATCGCGGCTCCTTTTTCGCTGGGACGCAGTATGGTGTCCTTGTAAAGCCGCTGGATACTTTCGGGCGGGAGCGTGCCGGTGATCGAATAATATATGGTAACGCCCAGCGCGTAAATATCGGTCCACGGTCCCTGTTCGCCGTGCGTACGGTACTGCTCCTCGGGAGCAAAGCCCTGTTTAAGTACTATCGACAGACTTTTGCCGTCGAGATTCGATTGCTTTGCCGCGCCGAAGTCTATGAGTTTTACTTCGCTTTTTTTGGTGACTATGATGTTGTCCGGCGAGATGTCGCGGTGAATGAGTCCCAGTTTGTGCACCGATACCAGCGAGTCCATAACGGGGCGGAGTATGGCGAGTATCTCGTCGCACGATACCTTTCCGCCCTTTCGGGTTAGATACTTTTTGAGCGATATGCCGTCGAGAAACTCCATGACGATATACGCCGTGCCGTTGGCGGAAAAGAAGTCGCGTACCGATACGATGCCGGGCAGATTTTTAATTTTCGCAAGCGTCTTCGCTTCGTCGATAAAGCGTTTAAGTCCGCGGTTGCTCGCGGCCTGGTTTTGTTTGGAATTTATTATTACCTGGTTGCTGCGCGGCATGCGGTTTACGTAGCCCGACGGATAGTATTCTTTTACAGCGACTTTCAGTCCGCAGCTTATGTCCCACGCAAGATAAGTTATTCCGAATCCGCCTTCGCCAAGAGCGCGGTCTATGAGGTATTTTTCGTTTAGTACCGTGCGGCGGGGGAGATGATGCGGCGGAGCGGGGGAGTCGTCTGCTTTTTTGTGGCAGCTGTGACACACGCGCTGTTGATCGAGAGTGCCGAAGCAGTACAAACATACGTTTTTATTCGTCCTTACGTTTGCCATAGTTACGCCTCCCCTCAATCTTCGTCGACGACTTTGGCTACGATAGCCGAATAGTTGTCGTTGTATTTTCCCACGCGGGATAAGAGGCGAGCTTCCATTTTTGCCAGAACTTCCTCGGCGTTTTGCGACGAAGCGAGGTCTTCTTCCATTTCTTCTTCGTAAACGTATTCCCAAAATCCGTCGGTGCACATTATAACGGCGTCGTCGGGGGCAAGGGGTTCGCGGCTGACTTCGCAGTCGGGCTCTATATAATAGTCGTTACCCAGCACGCGGGTGAGTTTGTTCTGGTCTTTGTGGGTGCGTATGTCGCGCAGAGATATCTGGCCCATTTCTACGGCCACCTGGCTAAGCGAATGGTCCTTGCTCTGATAAACGAGCTTGCCATTTTTGAACAGATAAATGCGCGTGTCGCCTATGTGGCTCATAACTACCGATTTTCCGTCGGTGACGCAACACGCTACGGTGGTGCAACTCGACCTTATATCCGGCGTGTGCTCTTTTATTGCGGCAACGTAATTATGCGACGCAAAGATGTACGATTGCACGCTTTCGGGCAAAAACGCGCGCGGGGGATCCGCCTCGCGCAGTTTGGTGTATAGATCAACTATCTTTGTGGCGCACAGCCGGCTTGCGACTTCGCTGCCCACGTACGAGCCCAGCCCGTCGCACACCACGAGACACGCTTCGTTGCCCACTACCGTGCCGCTGACAAAATCCTGGTTGTATTCTCTGCCGCCTTGTTTGCAGATACTTGCCGCCGATATTTTCATACTTGTCTCCGTAATGTTTTTTGCGGGAACCGCGAGTATAAAATTCTACAAATACATTTTACTATGAAATTCCGCAAAAAGCAACTAAAACGAACGATATACAAAATCGATTGACCTTTTGCGCGCAATTTGATACAATAAAAAAGTACGAAAAATATCGGAGAAAAAGTATATGAAAGTAGCGGTGGTAATGGGCAGCAGATCGGACCTCGAGGTGGTAAAACCTTGTCTCGCGGTGCTTAAAAAATTCGGCGTCGAGGCGGAAGCACGGGTCATAAGCGCGCACCGTACCCCCGACGAAGCGCACGAATTCGCGCGCGGCGCCGAGAAACGCGGCGTGGAAGCGATAATAGGCGTTGCGGGCAAAGCGGCGCACCTTGCCGGCGTTTTGGCGGCGTGCACGGTGCTTCCCGTCATCGCGCTTCCCGTACAAACTTCCATGATGGGCGGGCTTGACAGCCTTCTCAGCATGGTGCAGATGCCGAGCGGTATCCCCGTGGCTACCGTGGGCGTAAACGCGGGCGAAAACGCCGGACTTTTGGCGGTGCAGATGCTTGCCCTCAAATATCCCGAACTCGGCGTGGCTTTGCATTGCTACAAAGAAGAAATGCGCCGCAAGATACAGAGCGACGACACCGAATTGCAGGCGAGTCTTTGAAGTGGAAATATTTTTTGAGGCGTAACGCCTCCGAGGAGATAAATACGATGAAAGTTACAAAAGGCGAACAACTCTACGAGGGAAAGGCGAAAAAAGTTTTCGCGACTTCCGACCCCGATATCGTGCTTGTCGCGTACAAGGACGACGCGACCGCGTTCAACGGACTCAAAAAGGGGACCATAACCGGCAAAGGCGTCGTAAATAACCGCATGAGCAACCACATGTTCCGCCAACTTGAAAAAGCAGGAGTGCCCACGCATTACGTGGAAGAACTGTCCGACCGCGAAACGCTTGTGAAAAAGGTGGACATAGTGCCGCTGGAAGTCATTATTCGCAACATTGCCGCAGGCAGTATGAGCAAGCGTCTCGGCATTCCCGAGGGCACGGCGCTCAAATGCCCCGTGCTTGAATTTTCATACAAAAACGACGAATTGGGAGACCCCATGATAAACGATTACCACGCAATGGGCATGGGCATAGCCACGCGCCAAGAGATAGACGCTATAGCCGATCTCGCCTTTAAGGTAAACGCCTTTATGATCGATTACTTCCGTAAGCTCAATATAGACCTCGTTGACTTCAAGCTGGAATTCGGCAAGTATCACGGCGAAATAATACTCGCCGACGAGATAAGCCCCGATACGTGCAGGTTCTGGGACAGCACCACCAAGGAAAAACTCGATAAAGACCGCTTCCGCAGAGATATGGGCGGAGTGGAAGAAGCGTATGCCGAAATGATGAAACGGCTGGGACTTAATTAGGAGAACGTTTATGGATTACAAAGAGGCGGGAGTAGACGTTACCGCGGGTTATAAAGCTGTGGAACTCATGCGCAGGCACGTAAAGTCCACCTTCGATAAAAACGTGCTCGGAGACCTCGGGTCGTTCGGAGGCTTTTATTCGATAGGCGACTATACGTCGGGCGAGCCTGTGCTTGTCGCTGGCACCGACGGCGTGGGGACCAAACTCAAATACGCTTTTATCGCGGACAAGCACGACACCGTTGGCATAGACTGCGTAGCTATGTGCGTAAACGACGTTATCTGCCAGGGCGCGAAGCCGTTGCTGTTCCTCGACTATATGGCGGTGGGAAAGCTGTTTCCCGAGCAAGCCGAAAAGATAGTTTCGGGCGTTGCCGAGGGGTGCAGACAGTCGGGGTGCGCGCTTATAGGCGGCGAGACCGCCGAAATGCCGGGATTTTATTCGGTGGGCGAATACGACCTCGCCGGTTTCTGCGTGGGCATAGTGGATAAGAACAAGGCGATAACCGGCTCGGACATAAAGCCGGGCGACGCTCTTATCGGACTGCGGGCAAGCGGCATACACAGCAACGGATTCTCGCTTGTGCGCAAGCTGTTCGGCGAGGACAAAAAGACTTTGGACGCGTTTGTCCCCAAGCTCGGCAAAACGCTTTTGGAAGAAGTGCTTACTCCCACGCGCATATATGTAAAGACCGCGCTGCAACTTATTAAGAATTATCCCGTTAAGGGAATAGCGCATATAACGGGAGGCGGTTTTATAGAAAACGTTCCCCGCATGTTCCCCGACGGCATAGGGTGCGAGATTGACGTTAAAGCGTACGACCGTCTTCCGGTATTCGATATGCTTAAAGAAAAATCAGCTCTTGCCGACTCTAAACTTTACAACACGTTCAATATGGGCATAGGACTTGTGCTTTGCGTGCCCGAAGCCGCGGCGGGCGACGTTATAAAAGCCGCCGAAGCTCTCGGCGAAAAGGCTTACCGGATCGGCAAAACCGTAGAGGGAAGCGGCGTAAAACTGCTGGGCATAGACAAATAAGAGATGGAAGCAAAGCGGAAGAAAAATCTGGCGGTATTGGTGTCGGGCGGCGGAAGCAATTTTGCCGCAATACTCGGCGCTATCGACCGCGGCGAGATAAACGGCGAAGTTAAAGCGGTGATATCGTCAAACGCCCAAGCCTACGCGCTCACGCGAGCGCGCGACCGCGGTATCCCCGCGTACGTTTGCGCGCGCGGCGATTACGAGGATCTTCCGGCGCGTGACCGCGAGATACTGCGCATTCTCAAACAGTACGACACGGATTACGTCCTGCTTGCGGGTTACTTAGGCATAATGTCGCCGTTTTTGCTGGAAGAATATCCGTACAGAGTTATAAATATCCATCCTGCGCTTTTGCCCAAATTCGGAGGCAAAGGCTTTTTCGGCATACACGTGCACGAGGCCGTGTTGGCGGCGGGCGAGAGTGAGAGCGGAGCTACCGTGCACTTTGTGGACTACGAGACCGATACCGGTCTAATCATAGCGCAGGGCAAAGTCAAGGTGGAAAAGGACGATACTCCGCAGACTTTGCAGTCGAGGATACTGGATAACGTGGAACATAAGTTGTTCCCCAAGGTAGTCGCCGCGCTGTGCGACGACCGCATAACCGTGCAAAACGGAAAAGTAATTTACTCGGAGGAGAAATAGATCATGAAAAAGAGAGCCCTTATAAGCGTAAGCGACAAGACCGGCGTAGTGGAATTCGCGCGAGGTCTTACGGAGCTGGGCTATGAGATAATTTCCACCGGAGGCACTGCGAAGGCGCTTTCGGCGGCGGGCGTGAACAATATCGGAATAAGCGACATAACCGGGTTTCCCGAATGTCTCGACGGCAGAGTCAAGACGTTGCACCCCGCGGTGCATGCGGGGCTTTTGGCGCGCAGGGATCTTCCCGAGCACATGGATCAGCTTAAAAATCTGAACATAAACACCATTGACATAGTTGCGGTAAACCTTTATCCGTTTAAGCAGACGATATCGAAAGAGGGGACCACGCTCGAAGAAGCTATCGAAAACATAGATATCGGCGGACCCACAATGATACGCAGCGCCGCCAAAAACTACCGCGACGTGTGCGTTGTCGTCGACCCAGCGGATTACGGCGAAGTTATCTCGCGCCTCAAAGCCGGCGCTTTGGACGTCGACTTCAAATTCGGGCTCATGTACAAGGTGTTCCAACACACTGCGGTGTACGACACAATGATATCGACGTACATGCGCGAAAAGCTCGGTATAAGATTCCCCGATCAAATAACTTTTGCTTACGAGAAAAAACAGGGCATGCGCTACGGCGAGAATCCCCAGCAGAACGCGGCTTTTTACGCCGAAGCGTTGCCGGTAAAGGGATCGTTGCCTCAGGCAGTGCAATTGCAGGGTAAGGAACTCAGCTACAACAATATCAACGACACTAACGGCGCTTTAGACCTTTTGCGCGAATTCAAAGACACAGCCGTGGTGGCTTGCAAACACGCCAATCCTTGCGGGGTGGGCTTGGGCAAGACGGTCGTAGAGGCGTACAAGGCGGCTTACGAGTGCGATCCCGTTTCCATATTCGGCGGCATAGTGGCTGTAAACCGCACGGTGGATGCCGCGACCGCCTCGGAAATGGTAAAGATATTTTTAGAGATCGTAATAGCGCCGGACTTTACCGCCGAGGCGATAGAGATATTCAAGGCAAAGCCCAATCTGCGCGTATTGAAACTTGCGGATATTTCCGCGCCTTGCGAAAAGAACGCGTACGACATGAAAAAAGTTTACGGCGGCTTGCTCATACAGGACCGCGACACCACGTTATTTGACGAGAGCGACGTAAAGGTAGTCACAAAACGCGCTCCCGCTCCCGCCGAGCGCGAACAGCTCGAATTTGCTTTCAAAGTGGTCAAACACGCCAAAAGCAACGCCATTGCGATAGCCAAAAACAATTCGGCGATAGGCGTGGGCGGCGGACAGACCAACCGCATTTGGGCGGCGCAACAGGCGATAGAGCATGCAGGCGACAGAGTAAAAGGCGCCGTGCTCGCGTCCGACGCGTTTTTCCCGTTTGCCGACTGCGTGGAAGCGGCGGCAAAAGCAGGGATTACCGCAATAATACAGCCCGGCGGCTCGGTGCGAGACGCCGAGAGCATAGAGGCTTGCGACAAGTACGGCATAGCAATGATATTTGTGGGACAGCGCCATTTTAAGCACTGAAACTTTATATTTTAATATAGCCTTTGTATTGTCACCCCGGGAGTCGAGGGCGCCACGCATTATTGTCACCCCGAGCGGAGGGGTTTGAAACGTAATCTTACCGACTTATACATAATAAATAAGGACGCAATAATGAATAAACACAACGTACTGGTAGTGGGCGGCGGCGGCAGAGAGCACGCCATAGTATACGCTCTGTCAAAAAGTCCCAAGGTGGGCAAATTGTACTGTATTCCCGGCAATGCCGGCATCGCAAAACTCGCCGAGTGCCACCCGGATATCAAGGCGACCGACCTCGATAAAATTTCGGATTTCGTAAAATCGCACGACGATATCGAGCTTACCGTTGTCGCGCCCGACGATCCGCTTGCCATGGGGCTTGTGGACAGGTTGGAGCAAGATGGCAAACGGGCTTTCGGACCGCATGCAAACGCGGCAATAATAGAGGCAAGCAAGGTTTTCAGCAAAAACCTTATGCGCAAATACGGCATACCCACGGCGCAGTACGCGACTTTTTCCGACTACGAATCCGCGGCGGAATATCTTAAAACTTGCCGTATCCCCATAGTGATAAAAGCCGACGGGCTTGCGCTCGGCAAAGGAGTCATAATAGCGAACACGCGCGAAGAAGCGCAAAACGGCTTGCGCGAGATAATGCTCGATAAAGCGTTCGGTGCGGCGGGCTCAAACGTTGTTATAGAAGAATTCTTGACGGGCTTCGAGGTGAGCGTGCTCGCGTTTACCGACGGCGAGACGGTGCTTCCGATGGCGTCCAGCCAGGACCACAAGCGCGCTCATGACGGCGACACGGGACTCAATACCGGAGGAATGGGGACGTTCAGTCCGCAGGATAAATACACTTTCGACATGGCGGAAAAGGCGATGCAAACCGTATTTTTACCCACGGTGCGCGCGCTTAAAGCCGAGGGCAGGATATTTAAGGGCGTGCTGTACTTCGGGCTCATGATATCGCCCGACGGCGACGTAAAAGTGCTTGAATACAACGCCCGATTCGGCGACCCCGAAGCGCAGGTCATACTTCCGCGCTTGCGCAACGATCTTTACGACGTTATGAACGCGTGTATCGACGGAGATTTGGATACAGTCAAGCTGGAATGGGACGAGCGCGCCGCGGTGTGCGTTGTGGCGGCGTCCGGCGGATATCCGCTCAAATACGAAAAAGGTAAAAAGATAACTTTCGGCGACGTGGACGACGACGTGATAGTGTTCCACGCGGGCACTGCGATTTGCCCCGACTGCGGCGAAGCGGTCACGTCAGGCGGCAGGGTGCTGGGAGTTACCGCACTCGGCAAAGACCTGTCGGAAGCCAAGCGCAAGGCGTACGCCAACATTAAAAGGATATCGTTCGACGGCATGTTTTACCGCTCGGATATCTGCAAAGACCACTGAGAATATATAAAAGACGAAAGCCGCTCACATTCGGGCGGCTTTTTACGTTGCTTTTGTTATCGTGTTTTATTTAGAGTCGAAGTTTTTAGTGAATAATGTTAACGTCAAAGAGCTGGCTAATATCTATGAGTATTTATTATTTTTTGAATACAAACAAGTATTCGTGAGCGAGTAAAAGAAAATTAAACTTAATACTGTTGGTTTTCCAATAACCTGTTGCTTTGCAGTTATGTTGTTCCTTGATGATAATTTCTTTTGCTTTAAAGCCGGCGAGTTCGAATATTCGCATAGTTTCAAAAGCGAGCGGTTGTACCATTCCTTTGTGACGTGTGTCGCCCATAAGTATAGCGCAAAACCTATCTTTTTTCAAAACTCGATAACATTCATCGGCGACTTTTCCTATTTCAAATAAAAAGTCTTTCATGGACAATAACGACAAATCGCCGTCGATATTTTCGCTATAATGAATGATGTTTGCATAGGGCGGGTGAGTGCAGATTAAATCGATAGAATTGTCCGGCAATTTAAGTTTTCGCGCATCGCCGATTAAAAGTGTTGTTGTCGCTTGCGTTTCAAAATCGAAAATACATTTGTTGTTTGTGATTTCTATTGCCGACGGGTTAATATCTACTCCGATAAAATTTCTATGCGTTAATTTCGCTTCGACCGCTGTTGTGCCTCCGCCTACAAATTGATCCAATACCGTGTCACCCTCTTGAGAGTATCGCATAATAATATTACGCGGAATGTACGGAGACCAATTTCCACGATATTTTGCGTCGTGAGTTGCCCATTTGCCGCGATTTGGAAATGCCCATACCGTGTTTGTTTCAAGCTCGAAATTATCGGGTTGTAGCGAAATTTTTTTCGACATATCAATTAAACAATTTTTCGATTATGCCGTTTTCCAAATCGGCAATGCAATACATATTATCTAAAACATCGAATGTTTCTTCAAGATTATGTCGTGCGGATTTCCATCCTATACCGTCAGTAAACCATACAAAAGCAAAACCGTCGATTTGTTTTGCTTCTAACGCGATGGTTTTGTAACTTCTCGCGGTTTCGTTTAATTTCGATCCGCCGCCCGTGTAAAAATTGGTTTCAATCGCATATATAGTTTTCCCTTTATTTACGACAAAATCAAATCTCTTTTCGGCTTTACCTTGATTGGAAATTCCGGATAAATCTATATGCCATTTGTTTTCAATTAAGGAAAGTTTCATTTCCTTAAAAAATGTTTCGCCTTTTACAAGTCCGGCTTTGATAAGATAATCTTCAACGAGATTTTCCATTAAATGACCGCCGCGATTTTTGCGTCCGTTGCTATCAAGTCCAACTTCAACACCAGTAACATAGTCGACAAGATTGTTGATAACGTGATTTGCGATTAAATCAAACAAACCTGTTTTTTGCATAAACAATATGTATTCTTGTGTAGAGTAATTGGGTTTGTTGAAATTAAATAGATATTCGCCGTCTCCGTCTATGGTGTAAATTTCGCGCCCGCGAACAGCAAGCAGAATAGGAATACATTTCAATACTTGCGGATAATCGGCAACAAGTTTTTCAAATTCATGTTCGATATTTTTCGATCCGATAAGCGAATTCAGTATATTCAATTCGACTTTTATGTTTTCGATATTTCCGTAGACTTTTTCAAAATTAACATAGTAACCATAATCGCAAATGCTTGATTTAAAAGTTTTGAGCCATTCGTTAAAATTTCTTTTCATTGGTATTACTCCTTAATTGCAAATCAATAATTCGTTGATTTTTCCGCGTGCTTCGGCTTTACTGTTTATCATACGAGTTGCCGATACTCGCTTTATGTTGTATGCTTTATAGAGTTCGTCAAAAAAAGTATCTTCGGAATTTACATTTTTCGGATCAGAATTGCTTAATACGATTTTTGCGCCGCTTGAGTTTATTTTATCTATAAATTTTGCAAGTCGAATTTGTTCGTTATCGTCAAAAATGTCGGCATTATACGACGTAAATGCAGATGTGTCCGAAAGGGGACGATACGGAGGGTCGATATAAACAAAAGTATCTTCATCTATAAATTGTGTAGATAGCGAATAATCGCCGCAAACAATCGTAACATTTTGTAATGCGCGGTGTATATTCCGTAAGTTTTCCTCATCGCATATTATGGGTTTTTTGTATGCCCCCATGGGTACGTTGAACTGTCCTTTGCGGTTTACGCGATACAAGCCGTTAAAACAAGTTTTATTTAAATAAATAAAATATGTCGCTTTTTCTATTGCGGTTATTTCGTTTAACTGCGTATTATTAAATTTGTCGCGGATCGAATAATAATAAAACTTTCTGCCATTTTCATCCATTGGTAAAAACATCATTTGCATTTCACGTAGATTTTGAATAAGGTTGTCCACATTGTTTTTGATTGCTTGATATGCGTTTATAAGTTCGGCGTTTATATCGCTTATGTACAATTCCTCAAAATGATGTTTAGACAAAACGTTAAAAAGAAGCGCGCCGCCGCCGACCATTGGCTCGCAATATTTCGTTAACATTTTATCGTTTTCGGTAGGTAACGTATTTTCAAGTTCGTCTATAAGTTGACTTTTGCCGCCTACCCATTTTACAAACGGTTTTAATGATATTGCGTGTTCTCTTTCATAGCGCACAGTTCGCTTATCGATAGGTTTTTCGGAGGTACTTGGAATTATCCACATATTGCCGACCATCATGGCACCGTCTATTCTGTTTTCACTGCATAAAACGGAAACACGCCTTTGCGAGATATTCCATTTTTCTGCCGCTTCTTTTGCCGAAATAAAACTTAGCATATTTTCACCTCGAAAGCATTGCTTTAATTATATTCTAAAACGAGAATAAAAGCAAGCACTTTCTTGTTAAAATTTGAAGGGTTATATCCGCAATCTCGCGGTAAAGAACTTATCGCCCCGATTGACTTTTGGTTTGCCGTGTGATATAATCGTATTATATACGATTTTAAGGAAATACACGGTATGATCAAAAGAATTTTCGTAGAGAAAAAGCAAGGACTCAGGCACAGCGCCGATAAAGTCAAGTCCGACGTAGAGGGCGTGCTCGGCATACGCGCCGATTGGGTGCGCGTATTTTTAAGGTACGATATCGAGGGGCTTGAGGGCGCCGATTTCGATCGCGCCGTGACTTCGGTATTTTCCGAGCCGCCGGTAGACGACGTGTATTTTGAAAATTTGCCGACGCTTGACGGCGAGATATTGATCTCCGAGTATCTTCCGGGGCAGTACGACCAGCGCGCAGACAGCGCGGCGCAGTGCGTACAAATGCTCACTCTTGCGGCGCGCCCGCTGATCCGTTGCGCCACGGTGTACGCTTTCGGCGGCATAAACGCGGCACAGCGCGATAAAATAGCCTCGTATCTTATTAACCCCGTAGAGGCGAGAGCCGCTCGCTCGGACAAACCCGAAACTCTCAAAGAGGTGTATGCCGAGCCGGATGCTCCCCGCCTTGTGGAGCGGTTTGTCGATTTTTCCGAGGAAGAACTGCGAGCCTACCACGCGCGCGTCGGCTTTGCCATGAGCATTGCCGACCTCGGATTCGTGCAGGCGCATTTCCGTTCGCAGATGCGCAATCCCACCGAGACCGAGTTAAAGGTCATAGACACGTACTGGTCGGACCACTGCCGTCATACCACGTTTTTGACGCATTTGCAGTCGGTGAAGATAAAGAGCGATAATCCCGCGCTCCAAAAGGCGTACGAAAATTACCTGCGCCTGTTCAACGAGCACCACAAAGGACGCCCCGACAAATATCCCTGCCTTATGGATATTGCGACGATAGGCGTAAAAGAACTGCGCAAGCAGGGCAAGCTGGATAATCTCGACGCGTCCGAGGAGATAAACGCGTGCTCAATAAAAGTTACCGCCGAAGTGGACGGCAAGCCCGAGGAGTGGCTCGTAATGTTCAAAAACGAGACGCACAACCATCCCACCGAGATAGAGCCGTTCGGCGGCGCGGCGACGTGTCTGGGCGGCGCGATACGCGATCCGCTTTCGGGACGCGTTTACGTATACCAGGCAATGCGCGTTACCGGCGCGGCTGACATAACCGAGGCTTACGATAAAACGCTTAAAGGCAAACTTCCGCAGCGCGTCATTTCAAAGACGGCGGCGGCGGGCTTTTCAAGCTACGGCAACCAAATAGGGCTTGCCACCGGCGGGGTGCACGAGGTGTACCATCCCGGCTATGTCGCAAAGCGTCTTGAAACCGGTTTTGTGGTGGGTGCGGCGCCCGCCGAAAACGTGGAGCGTTCGGCGCCGGAAAAAGGCGACGTGGTGCTTCTCATCGGCGGCGCGACGGGACGAGACGGTTGCGGCGGCGCCACGGGGTCGAGCAAAGCGCACACCGAGAAAAGCCTCGATACCTGCGGCGCGGAGGTGCAAAAGGGCAATCCTCTCACCGAGCGCAAGATACAGCGTCTGTTCCGTAAGAAAGAAGTCACGCGCCTTATTAAGCGCTGTAACGATTTCGGCGCGGGCGGCGTAAGCGTCGCAATAGGCGAGCTCAGCCCCGGGCTCGATATAAACCTCGACGCGGTCCCCAAAAAATATTACGGCTTAAACGCCACCGAGCTTGCCATAAGCGAGAGCCAGGAACGTATGGCGGTAGTCGTGCGCGAGTGCGACGAGAAAAAGATGACGGAGCTGTGCGCGGAAGAAAATCTTTCGGCCACCCGCGTTGCGGTAGTTACCGATCTCGCGCGCATGCGCATGTATTACGGCGGCAATCTCGTTGTGGACTTGCCGCGCAAATTCCTCGACAGCAACGGCGTGCGTCAGCACACCGACGCGGTGATAAAAGAAGATAAGTTCGACTTTTTCGATACTCTGCAAAAAGACGTCGACGCGGCGATAAAAAAAGGCGATATAAAGTCCGCGGTAAAACTCACTATGTCGTCGCTAAACGTGTGCTCGCAAAAAGGACTCGGCGAGACTTTCGACTCTACGATAGGGGCGGGCTCCGTGCTCATGCCCTTCGGCGGCAAGTACCAGCTCACTCCGTCGACGGCTATGGCGGCGCTGTTGCCCGCGCAGGGGCTTACCGATACCGCGACTGTGTGCGCATACGGATTCGACCCCGAGATAATGAGCAAGTCGCCGTTTACGGGCGCGATATATTCGGTGCTTTTAAGCGCCGTAAAAGTTGTGTGCGCCGGCGCGCCGCTTGGCAGTATCCGTCTTACGTTGCAGGAATTTTTCGAGCGCATGGGCAGCGATCCCGCGCGTTGGGGCAAGCCCGCCGCGGCGCTCTTGGGTGCGCTTACCGCCCAGCTCGGTCTTGGCTTGGGCGCGATAGGCGGCAAAGATTCCATGAGCGGCAGTTTTGAAAAAATAGACGTTCCGCCCACGCTCATATCGTTTGCGTTGGGCGTTACAAAGAGCGGATACGTTATAGACAATACGCTCAAAGGCGGCGAAAAATTATACAGGCTCGGGTTGCGGCGCGATAAATTCGGCATGCCGGACTTCGAGTATGCCGTAGAGCTCCTTAAACTTTTGTCCGGCGAGATAGCGCGCGGCAGAGTAAGATTCGCCGCGGTCGTAGAACAAGGAGGCGTTGCCGCGGCCGTTATAAAGAGCGCGCTCGGCAACAAGGTCGGTTTCGAGTTCGCGTCATCCGACGTACGCGGATTGTTTTTGCCGATGCTCGGCGACATGATAGTGTCGTTGTCGTCGCCCGACGATTTTGTCGGATACGACGTCGAATACGTGGGAGAGACGAAAGACGGCGGCGAATTCGTATTCGCATGCGGCGGCATAAGCGTCGAGGATACGGTCGATGCGTTTGTGGGCAAACTCGAAAAAGTTTATCCCGTAACGGCGGAGGCGGACGGAAAAGTTGAAGATATTTCGTATATATGCAATAATACTGTAAGCCCCGCCAAAAAGAAGAAAAAAGTAAAAGTGTTTATTCCGGTGTTCCCGGGAACGAACTGCGAGTTGGACACGGCTAAGCGTTTTGCGCTTGCCGGCGCCGAGCCCGTTGTGCGCGTTATCCGCAACCGCACGCCCGAGGAGCTTTCCGAGTCGTTGGACGAAATGGCGAAGTGCATTTCTCAGAGTCAAATAATAGCGTTCCCCGGCGGATTCTCCGGCGGAGACGAACCGGACGGAAGCGGCAAATTCATAGCTACGGCGTTCCGTTGCGGTAAGATATCCGATGCGATAGATTCGCTTTTGTATAAACGCGACGGACTCATATTGGGAATATGCAACGGATTTCAGGCTCTTGTAAAGCTGGGACTGTTGCCCGACGGTAAAATTTGCGAGCTTACCGCAGCTTCGCCGACGCTTACTTTTAACAATATCGCCCGCCACGTTTCCACCGTGGTAAACGTGCGCGTTGCAAGTAATCTTTCGCCCTGGCTCTCGTCTGTAAAAACGGGCGACGTCTATAAGGTCGCCGTAAGTCACGGCGAGGGCAAGTTCATAGCGCCGGACGAAAAGATACGCGAGCTTATCGCAAACGGGCAAATAGCCACCCAGTACTGCGACGCGGACGGCAGAGCCACCATGGAGTCGCCGTACAATCCGAACGGTTCGGTCATGGCGATAGAAGGCATAACAAGCAGGGACGGCCGGATATTCGGCAAAATGGGGCACAGCGAGCGTATAGGCGCGGATCTCATGAAAAACGTGCCCGGCTACGCCGATATGCGAATATTCGAAAGCGGCGTGAAGTATTTTAAGTAAAGAGAAGTTATGTTGCTCGGTATCCGTAGATTCATTATAATAATACAACCGTATTTACTGCCCGTAATAGTGGGCATAGTCTGCGTTTGCGTGGGCGCGGTTTTGGTATTCGCTACGGTTCGGCAGATAAAACGACAGATAAAACTCTACAATTCCATAACGCTTGTCGAACTTAAAAATTTTAAGTGGCACTATATCGTTTTTATTTTCGTCATAGCCTTTTTTATGTTTTACCTTATCACCCAGATGGCGGATCCCCAGTCGCCCGAGACCGAGCTTATGAAACGCGCTCTCAACATGGAGCGGTGGCAGACAAATATGACTCTGGGCGCCGTGCTCGGACTCATGCTATGCGCCGAGTTCATGCTTGTGACGCTTGCCCGCAGCCGCAGCGCGGTGGTGGACCGCGGAGTGTATTCCGGCATGCGGTATCTCGACTGGTACCATGTGCACGACTATATTATAGACGAGGAGCGGGGGCAGGTGATACTGTCGTCGGATAAATACACTTTCTTTACTTTGCGCGGCACTACGCCGCCGCTTAGAGTGGCAAAAAACGATATCCCCAAACTTAAATTTATTCTCAACAAAAACAAAAATAAATTTTCGGTGTGAATACAATGGCGGAACAGGATAAAAAACGGGCTCGCGCCCGCATAAAAGAATTGCGTAAGATAGTCGACGCTCCGCGTCTTGTGTGCGACAGCGAAGACCTTTTGCCGTTTGCCTGGCGCACTCCGCCCATCGTAGACGGCAAAAGATGCACTAAGATACTGCGCGAAATGGCGGCGGCGGAGGAACTCCGTATTCATCCGCCCGCGCGCGGAAAGTAATGCGTGGTAGGGCGGCTTAAATATTTAGCCGACCCGCCCAGACGTCCGCGCCGCCGAAGTGGCCTCCGCAGTCCTGCGTAGTGCCCGCGTTGTCGCATAAGAATAAAAGACCGTTCGCCGTTGCCGAAAGAGCGGCGCGCGACGGCGTGATAGCGCTGAGCGAGAAAGTCTCGCTCTTTTGTTTTCCTATCATGGCAAACGTCAGCGAATTTCCGTTTGCTCCCGCAATGAAAGCCGCGGCGTCGTTACTGCAAAAATCCAGTATCTTTTTGGGCGCGTAGTCTACGGAGCCGACGGCGCGTCCGTCGTCGCCCAGTTGCAACAGTTTTTCGCCTGTGTAGGCGTATGTCGCGCCCGCGTAAAACATCGTCTTTTCATTGGCGTTGGGAGTCTCGGTGAGGAATTTTACGTCGGTCTTAACGAGCTTTTGATTCAAAGTCAACAGTTCGCATCCGCCGTCTTTGTCGGCAATGGCGGCGTAACCGTTTCCAAGCGGCAAAAATGCCGTCGGAGCGTACGTGTAGCCCAAATTAAAGTCGGAATACGCCGGCTCGGACAGCATGTTAAATCGCGCCACCGTAAGGTATCCGAGATCCTGATATGACGCCGCCGCCGCAAGTATGTAACCGTTTTCGTACGGCATTATGTCCAGCAGCCGCAAACTGTACGTGTGCGAAAACAGTTTTTCGCGCTCCAAAGATAATCCCACGGTATAAATATTTATAAGTAAAGAAGTCTTTTTGGTCACTTCGTCGTACGATTCCGCCGCCAAAAAATATCGGTTGTCGTATATATACAGTCCGCAGGCGTTAAGTTTGTGTATGGGCGACATGCTCGCTTTTCCGGAAACGGCGAGCGAATCCGTTAAAAGATATATCCCCGCGACCGACCCTTCGTTGCCCGCGACTGCCCAGCCCGATTGAGTCGGCACGGCTTTTGCTATTGTGAAGTCGAATACGGTAAACGCGAGCGTGCGTCCCGCAAGCGACAGTCGCGCGCCGAATCCGCGCGTTTTGCCTTTTTCCGACATGGCGAAGTCGCGGTCGGAAGAATCGGTGTTGCCGAATATGTAGATCTCGTTGTTTTTTACGTGCACCGCAACGGGGTACTCGTCGCCGCTTCCTCCGACGTTCGTTTCCCACGCAATGCGGTCGTTCGCGCTTACGCGCGCCGGACGAAGTATCTCGTGCGGAGGCGTAACGTTGTCGCCCGCTGCGCCGCCGGTGGGGGCGGTGCGCGTCGATACGGTGTATGCCACGCCGCATATCAAAATAAAGATGACCGCGGTAAGCAGCATCACGGTTTGCAGTTGTCTTTTACTCAGGATATTTTTCATATCCGAAAGTATAACACTACCGTACGGCGGTGTGTATACCGCCGCAAATTATGTTAATATTCGACACTTTTTATACAAACGAGTTGAGCAGTTCGGCTATGCGCCGTGTGCCGTCGGGGCAGGGCGCGTTTGCGGAGGCTTCGATCAGCGCAGGTCGCTTTTTTATCAGCGCGGTGGCCTCGGCAACCAGAGTTCCGGGAGTGAGTTCGCTTTGGTCGAGCACCTGTATAACGCCCAGCGAGCGGTAATATTCGGCGTTCTGCTGTTGGTCGCCGCGGCTGGTGTCGCTTTTCGGGAGAGGTATTACAAGAGCGGGGATGCGTAGCGCGGCTATCTCGGCAAGAGTGCCCGCGCCCGCGCGGCACACGACAAGGTCTGCCCATGCGTAGCAGTCCGCCATGTAGTCGCAAAATTCCAGCCGGCGGTAGTTGTCCGCTCCGCCTTCGAAAGGATGTTTGCCCGCAATATGCAGAATATTGAAATATGCGCGCATTTCGTTGAGAGCGGTCTCGAGCGCGGTATTTATCGCTTTTGCGCCCTGGCTCCCGCCGAATACCAAAAGATTGGGTTTGCCGTTTTTTGCAAGTCCGAGTTTTCTCTCTATATTTTCGGCTTTGCCGCCGTATAGCTCGCGCCGTATCGGAGTGCCGGTAAACATCCCGTTTTTATATTGTTCGGCAAGCGATGGGAAGGAAGTGCATACCCATTTCGCTTTTTTAGCCACAAGACGGTTGCTCAGCCCCATGCTAACGTCCGATTCGTGCACTACAAGCGGCACTTTCTTTTTGCATGCGGCAATAGCGACCGGTAAAGCGGCGTAACCGCCTTTTGTAAACACCACGCCGGGGCTGATGTCCCGTATCAGTTTTTTGGCTTGGCTTATGCCTTTCATCAGCACGAAAGGTATTTTCAGATTTTTGGGCGAAAGCGAGCGGTTGAATTTTATGCAGGGGAGCGCGTGGAATTTTACCTCGGGGAAAGCCGCCAGCATCTTTTCTTCCATGCCGCCCTTTTCGCCGCAGTAGTGGACTTCGTAGCCGCGCAGATAAGGCAGAAGCGCAATGTTGGGCGCTATGTGTCCCGCCGTTCCGCCTCCCGTGAGAATAATGGTTTTCATATTGACAATGTAGTACCGCCTAAGTTATAATTACTATAATATATGATAGACTTTTTGCTAAAATTATAAAAGGAATAAGGAGAATTAAAATGAAAACCGAGATTTTTATCGCCGACGACGGTAAAGAGATATCGCTAAAAATATGGGACGACGTTGAGTCTCCGCGCGGCGTATTGCAGATTATACACGGCATGGCGGAGCACGTTTCACGGTACGACGATTTTGCCCGCTTTCTTAACGGCGAGGGCTTTATAGTGGCGGGCGACGACCACCGCGCGCACGGCGACACCGATCCCGACGCGCTCGGACTTGTCGGCGAAGGCGATTTGTTTGAAAAGACGGTCGCCGACGAAAAGGGCATTACGCGGCTTTTGCGCGAAAGATACGGATCGCCTGTAGTGGTTATGGGACACAGTTACGGTTCGTTTTTAACGCAGCGCTATCTCACGCTTGGCGCGGACGACATTGCGGGCTGCATACTCATGGGTTCGGCGGCAATGGAAGGGATAATGGTAAACCTCGGGCGCAGGATAGCCGCAAAAAAGATGCGCAAGGGCGAAAAGGACGCCGGCGGATATTTTTTCGCCGCGCAGACGTTTGTAAAATACGATAAAAAGATAAAAGACGGCAAAAACGGCTGGCTGTGCCGCGACCGCGCCGAAGTTGGAAAATTCAATCTCGACCCGCAGTGTAATTTTACATGCAGTAACGGTTTTTACTATTACTTTTTCGGCGGACTTCAAGCTATAGCGCGGGACAAGGGAGAAAAGATACGCAAGGACCTGCCGCTTCTTATAATATCCGGCGATGCCGACGGAGTGGGCGGATACGGCAAACTCGTCAAAAAACTTTATAAAAGATATGTAAAATTCGGCTTGTCCCCCAAACTGCAACTTATCGAGGGCGCTCGGCACGAACTTATAAACGAGACAAATAAAGCGGAAGTTTACACCGCCGTGCGCGATTTTGCGGATACGGCAATAAAAAAGGGATAGAAGAGGAGCTGGAAGATAGAAAGAAATAAAAAAAAGGGACAAAAAGATAGAAATAAGTATAAAAAAACGATTGACTTATGAAGCGGGATATGATAATATAAATAAGCTGT
>CATKCE010000106.1 GCA_949744905.1 uncultured bacterium | reverse complement strand
CGTGCCTAAGGTGGAGGCGAACGTTATAAATCCAAAGTACAACTTTGAAAATTTCGTTGTGGGAAAATCCAACCAGTTTATGTACGCGGCGGCGCGCGCCGTTGCCGACGAGCCGGGTTCGCGGTACAATCCCTTGTTTATATACGGCGGGGCGGGATTGGGAAAGACGCACATAATGCACGCGATAGGTAACAGCGTGCGAATGAGCCATCCCCATCTTAAAGTGCTGTATGCTTCCAGTGAAAAATTCGTAAACGAATTTATCGCGTCTATCCGCACTACCAAAGGTAAAAGCACCAACTTCCGCGACAAGTACCGCAACGTCGATGTTTTAATGATAGACGACATACAGTTTATCGCCGACAAGTCGGGAACGCAGGAAGAAATGTTCCATACCTTTAACGACCTGTACAACAACAACAAACAGATAATCCTTACGTCCGACCGTCCGCCCAAAGAAATATCGCCGCTTGAAGAACGGCTTAGATCTCGCTTTGAGTGGGGGCTTATCGCCGACGTGCAACCCCCCGACCTCGAGACCCGTATAGCCATATTGCAAAAAAAGGCTCAAGCCGAAAAATGCAATATCCCTTTCGAGGTGCTTAGTCTTATGGCGGAAAAAGTGTTCAGCAATATCCGCGATATGGAGAGTTTGCTGAATAAGGTGATATTTTTGAGCCGTCTTTACAACGCGCCGCCCGGACTCGATATAGTTCGGGAGGCTCTAAAAGATTACAGCGACAAAAACGAGGAGAGCATAACCGCGGATATAATCACCGAATGCGTTTGCCGCTATTACAACGTGACCAAGGACGATCTTGTGGGCAAAAAAAAGACCAAAGAGATAGTGGAGCCTCGGCAGGTGTGTTTTTATCTTATAACCGACATGCTTGCTCTGCCGCTCAAAACTATAGGCGAGATGTTCGGCGGGCGCGACCACACCACGATAATGCACGCGCGCGACAAAGTCGCCGAAAAAATGCAGACCAGTCAAAAACTTAAAGTCGCGGTTTCGGATATTAAAGACATGGTGCTCAAAAAGTAACGCGTTCACATAATATTAAAGCCTTTTTAACAACGCATTGCGTATGATATACCCGATGGTAAATGCCGTCGGGTTTCAATGTTTTTATATACCGAATCGGCTTTGAACTTCTTTCCGAAATTTCGCGTTCGCGTAATCTTTTAGCGGCATAAACAAAGTATATCCGCAAAAAACACTTGACTTTACGTAGGCGCGGTGGTAAAATAGATAAGCTAAGGCTTATAATATTTTGTTTTGGCAAAAGGCGATTGTATAAGCCGCGCAGGCAATGCAATGCGCGGGCATTATAAATTCAAAAGGAGAGATACGCGGAATGAAAGAGAATATACATCCCGACTACCACGAAGTTACGATGGAATGCGCGTGCGGCGCAAAATTCGTGACCGGTTCGACTAAAAAGGGCGATGTGGTAAAAGTCGACGTTTGCAGTCAGTGCCATCCTTTTTATACCGGCAAGCAAAAGCACGTGGATACCGGCGGACGCATCGACAAATTCAATAAGCGCTATAATAAGAAATAGCGTTAATCACAAATAGGCGAAAAAAGACCATGATGATTTTTTTGTGTGGTCTTTTTTTATTTACCGTGTATAAACGGAAACGGGAATTGGAAAGGAAACGTAAAAAGTGTCCGAAAATAAAAACGAAAAATCAAAGCGCACCATGATAGGCGGGCAGGCTCTTATGGAGGGCGTTATGATGCGTGGCGCAAGTTCTATGGCAATGGCCGTGCGCGCGCCCGACGGCAGTATAATGTTGGAAACAAAGCGTTTGGGCGGAAAAAAATGGTACGCAAGGGTGCCGATCATACGCGGAGTTGTAAGTTTTGTGTCAAGCCTCGTGAGCGGCATGAGCACTCTCATGCGTAGCGCGGAGGTATCGTCGCCCGACGAGGAGACGCCGGGCAAAGGTTGGATGGCTTTTGCCGTGATACTCGGCATACTGCTTGCCGTGGGGCTGTTTATAATTTTGCCGGGCTTTTTGAGCGATCTGTTGTTTAAGGACCTGTTTGATCTTTCGGCGGCGGTCGGTCGCAACAACGCGATACTTATCGAGAGCCTTTTCGAAGGAGTGCTCAGAATACTGATATTTGTGCTGTATCTTCTTATAGTGTCGCGCATGAAAGATATTCGCCGCACTTTTATGTACCACGGGGCGGAGCACCGCACGATAAACTGTTACGAAAAAGGCTATGACATGACTGTGGAAAACGTACAGAAGTGTTCTACGCGGCACAACCGTTGCGGCACGACGTTTTTATTTTTGGTGATGACGATATCCATACTCGTGTTCGCATTGGCGCGTTGGGCGCTCAGTTTCATTCCGCTGACAAGCGGTAAGAGCTGGAGCGACAACCGCTGGATACTTACCGGATTCAGGCTTGCGCTTTTGCCGTTTGTCGCAGGACTCAGTTACGAAGTATTGCGCGGGCTCGCCAAACTGCCGGACAACAAGTTCACGAATTTTTTACGCGCTCCCGGTCTTGCCATGCAAAGGCTTACCACGTATCCGCCCGAGGATGAAATGGCGGAAGTGGCGTTAAAGAGCTTTTTGGCCGTGCTTGCAATGGACGCAGACGCGGACATCGGCGAAGTTAAATTCGGGGAGTACGACCCTGCCGGCGTGCGGCGCGAGATACGCACCGCGCTCACGGTTTACGGACTTGACGGACGGGAAGCCGACGCCGAGACCGATTGGATACTGTGCAATGCGCTCGGCATGAAGCGAAACGAACTTAAAAACGTGAAAAAGATAGGGCACGGGGACTACAGGCGCGCGACGGAAATACTGGAACGCCGCATTTGCGGCGAACCGCTCGATTATATTTTGGGCGAAAGCGAATTTTACGGCAATAAGATAAAGGTAACTCGCGACGTCCTTATACCCCGCATGGAGACGGAAATCTTAGTTGACGAAGCTGTGAAACTTATCGGTGAAAGTTCGCCGAGAGTGCTCGATTTGTGTACGGGAAGCGGTTGCGTGGCGGTTGCGGTGGCAAAAGCAACGCGCGCGCACGTGGTGGCGTCGGATATTTCCGAAAAAGCGCTCGCCGTTGCCCAAGACAATCTTAAAGGATTGGACGCCGAAACGGTGTTGAGCGACATGTTCCGTTCGGTAGAGGGCACGTTTGACTATATACTTGCAAATCCGCCGTATATCCCCGGAAAAGATATAGCCGCGTTGTCCGAGGAAGTGAGACGGCAACCGTATATCGCGCTTTACGGCGGAGAGGACGGACTCGAATTTTACCGCGCCGTTGCGAAAGATTACCGTGAAAAACTCAATGTCGGCGGGGCTCTTATAATGGAGATCGGATACGACCAGGCGGACGCCGTGCGCAAGATTTTCGGTAACGCGGAAATAGTAAAGGACCTTGACGGAAACGACAGGGTGGTAATAGTAAAGGGTTAAAATTCAAAATGAATACGGAAAAGTTAAAGCGTATAAAAGAAAAATACGAAGCATTGGGAGTTCAGATAATTAAGCCCGAAGTAATAGCAGATAATAAGGAATGGGCGCGGCTTGTAAAAGAACATTCGTCGTTGGAGCCTATAGTTGCGGCTTACGACCGCATGAACACTGTAACGGCGGATATAGACGGGGCGAAAGAACTGCTTGCGTCGGAGACCGACCACGAAATGCTGGAGCTTGCCCGCGAGGAGCTGGAGGAGAAAAAAGCCGAACTTGAAAAAGTTACGGAGGAGTTGAAGATATTGCTTCTGCCCACCGATCCCAACGACGAAAAAAACGTCATAGTTGAAGTCCGAGGCGGCGCGGGCGGCGAGGAAGCCAACCTTTTTGCCGCGGAACTTGTGCGCATGTATAAGATGTGGGCGGCGGCGCACCGCATGAAAGTTGAGGACGTGGACGTAAACGAGACCGAGCTTGGCGGCATAAAGGAAGCTGTGTTCCAGATATCCGGAGACAGCGTGTACCGCGTGCTTAAATACGAGAGCGGCGCGCACCGCGTCCAGCGCGTGCCGGAGACCGAGACGCAGGGGCGGATACACCCTTCGACGGCTACCGTTGCGGTATTGCCGGAAGCGGAGGACGTTACCGTAGAGATAAACGAAAAGGACCTTAAAATAGATACGTACCGTTCGGGCGGCGCGGGCGGTCAGCACGTGAATAAGACCGACAGCGCGGTGCGCATGACGCATTTGCCCACGGGAATAGTTGTGCAGTGCCAGGACGAGCGCAGTCAGATAAAAAATCGCGAAAAGGCCATGCGGGTTCTTAAAAGCAAATTGTACGATTATTACCAGTCGCAGGCCGACGCGCAGTACAGCGAAAACCGCCGCATGCAGGTGGGCACGGGCGACAGGAGCGAACGCATACGCACGTATAACTTTCCGCAGGGGCGCGTTACCGATCACCGCATAAACATGACTACGTATAACATAGGCTCGTTTATGGACGGCGCTATAGACGATATGTTGGAAGCGTTGCGTCTTGCCGACCAGACAGCCAAGTTGGAACAAGCCGAGTGAGTTATATGAACATGCCCGACTGCAACAGACTTATGAAAGAATTTCCGCGCGGCGGCAAATTGCTGTTGCACGTTTGTTGCGCGCCGTGCGCCTCGGGAGTGCTCGACAGACTGGACGGATTTGCCGTTGTTCCTTATTTTTACAATCCCAATATCGATACGTCGAACGAATATTTTTTGCGCGCCGCGCAGTTTGAAAAACTCGGCGTAAAGCCGGTTGTGGAACGATACGACCACGGCGAATTTTGCGAAAAAGTTAAAGGACTGGAAGATATGCCCGAGGGCGGCGAAAGGTGCAGGCGGTGCATAGAATTACGTTTGAGGCGCACCGCGCAAAAAGCCGCGGAGATCGGCGCGGACGTGTTTTGCTCGACGCTTAGCGTAAGCCCGCATAAAGACGCTGTTTTTATAAACGAAGCGGGAAAACGGTTGGAAGCCGAATACGGCGTTAAATTCCTCCCGAACGATTTCAAAAAAGAAAACGGTTTTTTATTGTCGGTGCAAAGAAGTAAAGCGGCGGGCATGTACCGTCAGGATTACTGCGGGTGCGAATTCGCCAAAAACCGATCGGAACAGAACGCGCGATCGTGATAAGCGCGCGACGGAGAAATCATGAGGAGCGAACTTCTTAACGAAAAAATCAAAGGTCTGCCCGAAAACCCCGGCGTTTACATCATGCGCAATTCGGTCGGAGAGATAATATATATCGGTAAAGCCGTAGTACTGCGCAACCGCGTGAGACAGTACTTTAACAATTCGCCCAAGCTCCCCAAAGTTCAGGCGATGGTGGACAATATAGCCGACTTCGAATATATCATCACGCTGTCGGAAAAAGACGCCCTGACGCTTGAAGCCAATCTCGTAAAAAAGCACAAGCCGAAGTACAACATTCTGTTAAAGGACGACAAACACAGCCCCTATATACGCATAGATACGTCGCTTGAATTTCCCGCGTTGGAAGTCACGCGCAAACTGCGCAAGGACGGCGCGAAATATTTCGGACCGTATTTTAACGGAATAAACGTAAAAGACGTAGTAAATATAGTAAAGACGGCGTACGGCATGCGCACCTGCCGGGCGGGCATGAAGCAAAGCCGAAATTCACGCGAGTGTCTCGACTATTTTATAGGGCTGTGTAAAGCTCCGTGTACGAAAAGAGTGTCCGCGGAAGAATATCGCGAAACGGTGGACCGCGTGATAGCCTTTTTATCCGGAAAGGACGATACCGCCGAAAAACTTATCGAACAGCGCATGGAGCGAGCGGCGCAAAGCGAGGATTTCGAGCGCGCCATAACTTACCGCAATCAACTCGGAGTGCTTAAAAAGCTCAACGAGCGCACGGTGGCAAACTTGGGAAACATCACCGACATAGACGCTTTCGGCTATACTACCGACGGCGCGGGCGCGGTAGTGAGCGTGTGCATAGTGCGCGGCGGCAAGATGATGGGCGTGCGCAATTTTTACGTTACCGACGCGGGACTCGGATATTCGGATACCGTCACCGGATTCATGGGACAGTATTACCGTAAGGATATGTTTGTTCCGCGCGAGATATGTCTGCCCGAGGCAGTAGATTCGGCGGAGGCGCTTTGCGGATCGTTATCGTCTCTGTGCGGCAAAAAGGTGGATATTACGTATCCGAAAATAGGCGCCAAAAAGTCGCTTATCACCTGCGCAGAACGCAACGCCGCGGACTTTTTGGTAAAGTCGTCCGCCGAACAAAAGCGCAAGGAGGATATGACGGCGGGCGCGTGCGAAAGGCTTGCCGGAATTCTCGGGATACCGTCGGCGCGCCGCATGGAGTGTTACGATATAAGTAATATAAGCGGGGTGGACAAAGTGTCCAGCCAGGTCGTTTTTATCGGCGGAGCGCCCAGCCGCGCCGATTACCGCAAATACAGGATAAAAACCGTTGAAGGCGCCAATGATTTTGCCAGCATGGAGGAAACCTTGCGCCGGCGTTTTTCCAGAGCGAAAGCGGGAGACGAAAAGTTTTCAGACCTGCCCGACCTTATAGTGATAGACGGCGGCAAAGGACAGCTTTCTTCCGCGCACGAGGCTATGCTTTCGCTGGGCTACGAAATACCCATGGTGGGACTTGCCAAACGAGAGGAAGAAATATTCAAGGTTGGGGAGAGCGAGCCGATATTGCTTTCAAAGTCGGATAACGCGTTGAAATTATTGCAGAGGATACGCGACGAAGCCCACAGATTTGCCATAACGTATCACCGCACGTTGCGCAAATCTCGATACGTGTCCATGCTTGAAAAGATACCTCTTGTGGGGCCGGTAAAAGCCAAAATACTGCTTGCGGCGTTTGCGGATTTTAACGATATAAAAGAAGCGGACGAAGCCGCGCTTGCCGCGATAGACGGGATAGACAAAGCGGCGGCCAGAAGCGTGTACGAATTTTTCCGCGGCGACGGACTCGGACGGTGAACGCTTTGCCGCTTGCTTGTCGTTGACAAACCGCGGCGCAAATAGTATAATTTGAATATGCGCTACGATTTATTTATTAGCGACTTCGACGGAACGCTTTTGCGTCGGGACGACCGCGTATCGGCACGCACCGTTGCCGCGATAAAAAAGTTTACTTCATCGGGCGGCGTATTCGGAGTGTCTACGGGCAGAGCGTTTGCGTCGATGATCAAAAGACTCGGCGAATTGGGGCTGAGCGGCGATTTTCCTGTGATGTGTTGCCAAGGGGCGGCGTCGGTGGATATTAGGAGCGGAAAGACTTTGGGCGTTATCCCGATGAAAAAAGCGGCGGTATCGGAGTTTTTGCGCCGCGCCGAGACGCTTGGATTGTGTCCGCAGTATTACACGCCTGACAAAATATTTACCGAAAAACTCAACGCCGTAAACAAGCCGTATTTTGACATAAACAGAGTGCTTCCAGAGGAAGTGGGGCGTGTGTCGGAACATGCGGAAAATTGTTGCGGACCGGTACTCAAAACGTTGTGTTTTATAGAGCCGGACAGGCGGAGCGAAATGCTTGACGCATTCGGCGATATTCAAGGCATAAAAGTGTTTGCGTCGCATCCCATGCTTATAGAAGCCGTGGACGCGTCGGCGGGAAAAGGTAACGGACTAAGGCGGCTGTGCGAAAGCCTGGGAATACCGATCGGGCGGAGCGTTGCTGCGGGCGACGAGCTTAACGACATGGAGATGGTGCAGGCGGCGGGTCTCGGCGTTGCAATGGGCAATGCCGTGCCGGAACTAAAAGCAGTAGCGGACAGAATAACGTCGGATTGCGACAACGACGGAGTTGCCGAGATCCTGGAAGAAATCACGGAGTGAATAAAAATGGCTAAAATAACCAAAATGACTAAGATATCCCACCGCGAGGTGGAAGAAAGCGCGACCGACATTAAAGTGGATGACTTTTGCCGCGTTCTCGGTTTGGAAGTGTTGCACCGCGGCAGTCGCGACAGCATACATTTTTCCACATTTAATATAAACCGTCCCGGTTTACAACTTGCGGATTTTTACGACCACTTCGGCTATGAACGCGTACAGGTGTTCGGCGAGCAGGAGACGGCGTATCTTGCGGGAATGCCCGCCGATGAACGCATGCGCATATGCGAGAAGTTGTTTTCGTACGAGATCCCGTGCGTTGTGATAAGTTCGGCTCTTAAGCCCAGCGAAGAATTGCTCACGTGCGCGCGCAAGTACGATCGCTTGGTACTGCGCAGTAAACAGCGCACTACAATGTTTATAAACGAATTAAGCATACTTCTTAACCGTTTGCTTGCTCCCACCGAGACTATACACGGCGTTTTGATGGACCTTTACGGCGTGGGCGTTCTTATAATAGGCAAATCAAGCGTGGGCAAAAGCGAGACCGCTTTGGAGCTTATCCAGCGCGGACACCGACTTGTCGCCGACGATGCGGTGTGTATCAAGCGCGTATCCGATCATCTTATAGGCGTGGCGCCCGGAGTGATACGCTATTTTATGGAACTGCGCGGCGTGGGCATTATCGACGTGCGTCAGATGTACGGCGTCGGCTCGGTAAAATTGACAAAAGCCATAGACCTTGTTATAAGGCTTGAGACCTGGGACGAAGAAAAGGAATACGACAGACTGGGCAACAAGCGTGAAGTATACAACATACTGGAAGTGGAACTTCCCATGCACACGGTGCCGGTAAAGCCGGGACGCAACCTTGCCATAATATTGGAAGCGGCCGCAAGGAATTACCGTCTTAAAAGTATGGGCGTCGATACGATAGCCGAACTCGACCACCGCATGCGTACCCATGACGAAGAAGAAGATTTCGAGTTGTTCCTCGATCTGTAAAATTATTTTTGGTCAAACCGTGTAAAATCGGTTGACAAGCGAATATCGGTGTGATAGAATGATTAAGCTGTAAATCAAGCGTTTACAGTACCATTGCGGTGACAATATCGTGAGGGATCCACCCGTTCTCATACCGAACACGGAAGTTAAGCCTCATGGAGCCGAGGGTACTTGCTTGGCAACGAGCCG
>CATKCE010000105.1 GCA_949744905.1 uncultured bacterium | reverse complement strand
TCTACTATTTTTAGGCTTAAAAAATGCCCTTTTTATGGGGAAAATACCCCTTTTTTTGCCCTTTTTTCGTTAGACTTTTCGCCCGTCCATAGGGACGGTCGCATACAAGGTCGCAGTATTTTACGAGCGTCGCAGTATAAGTGGGTTTACCCTGCGTCTGACGGAGTATTTTGCCGTTTTCGGTCTCGAGATACTGCCAGTCGCAAAGCTGGTGCAGTTTGAATGCCTTCGTGTTGAGAAGATACATTACGCCGTCCTCGATAAACCGGTCGTACACAAGCGGTATGCCGTTATACGAAAGCGTCTTAAAACCGCCGGCAAGTTCCATTACGTCGATATTGCGCTTGTACTGAGCCATGTACTCCTGATAAGCGTACTTAACAGACGCCGATACGGCGATAAAGTCCACCGTACTGCCCGCCGTCATTTCCAAGCGGTCTATGGCTTCCTGCATGATTATCTCATCGAGCGCGCCCACGTTGTCCTTCATGTACGGCTTCATGCACGGATGCGCCGAACGCGACACGCCGTATAAACTGCCGTCGCCTTTGAATATAGCCCCGAGACCGGTTATTTCCTTGTCTTTACTTCCCTGCACGTACAAGACGCAGTCGGTTGTCGTACCCGCGGGAGTAGCGTCGAATTTTATCTTCTTGCCGTCGCGGTCGACGTACGCAACGGTAGCCGTGCCTGTCTTGACGCCCGATTTGGTATATACGTCCACCACAAGTCCCTCGATAAGATTCTGGGGACTGCCCACCGGACACATACCGTCGGTTTCCGCGCCCACCGAACTCAAAAGCCCTGTGCCGTCGCCGTACAACATACGCCCGAGATTAAACTTCGACGCATCCAAAAGTCCCTGCAACTCGTTGTTTAAAAGGTCGGTAAAAGCCCCTCTGCCGTCCGCACTCGCGCGTATGGCTTTATCGGATATTTCGATCTGTCCGTAAAGGTTTTTTAGCGTTGTCACAAATTGCAGATAATTCGTGCTTTTTGCCGCGGGAAGCGAGCCGTCCTCGTCGCCCGCGCCCACGCCGCCGTTTATGCCGTAGCTCGCCGCCTTGCGTATCTCTTTGCCCCAAACGTCGCTGCTCGTCTGCTCTATTTTTGCAAGCAAAGGATTTGTCTTGGTGTTAAGCAGTTCAGTCACCGCTCCGAGATACACCGATTTGAGCGCGTTTTCCGCATTTGAAAGTGTTACCATTTTTCTTTTTCTCCTTTTTTGTTTATTTTTGTCGTATTAACTCCCGCCGCCCGCCCGCAAAACTTGTCGAAACGTTCACAGTACCCGCGTTATCCGACGTTTTTATGCCGCCGCTACGATATTCGTCGGTTTCCGCGAGTACTGTGTCACGCGTATTACCCGCCGTCTACGAGCTTTTTCGCATCTTCCAGAGTTTTGGGTTTCGGCAGAGCGCAAAGCGCGCTGTATCCCTTTACGACCGGCACACATTCCGATCTCGCCAGTTCCGAAAGATACCTTTCTATCACCTCGTTGCACAATTCCTCGTCGGAAAAGACCGATTCCCGAAGTTGTTCGCGGGAAGGTACCGATTCACCGCCGTCGTTATTTATCACCGCGTTCCGCCTCCTCTTTTGTTCTTCTCTGCAATTTGTGCGAGCGCACGTGCTCCGTCATTTTCTCAGCGAGTCCGGAATCGGCGGCGCACATATTTTTGAACTCCGCGCTCAGCATGAATCTTACGTGCTCGGCTTCGTGCAACGCGTCGTCGTCTATTTCCGATACGGAAAGTTCGCTTTCGGCGCATTTAAGGTTTTCGCGGCGGGCGTTCGCGGTTTGAAGCATGGCGGTCTCGCGCGTCGATTCCCAACCGCCGTAGCCCACGGCGTCGAGCACGCGGTTGCGTGTGCTTTCGCTCAACTTGCCGTCCTCGTCGTTGAGAAGCCCCATATTCAGAAGATCGAACAACATGCTTTGCCGCTGAGCGGGCGTTCCGGTAAGTTCGTTTTCCGTCTCGAACACAACGTCGTCGCAACTTATGTCCGACGCCGTAAAGCGCAACAGTTCCACGTCGCCTTCGTCGCCCACGAATCGCGCGAGACGCGGACGGCGGGCAAACTGCTTGTAAAGCCGCAAAATCATCTTCGCAATGTCGCGCACCGCGCCGCGCACGTTTTCAGCCGTCACCGCAAGCCTCGTGTCGTCCTGCTCGATGAGCAGTTGCAAAGCCACTCCGCTGGTCATTCCGCTGGGGACCGAGCTGGAACGCATTATCTCGCTTACGCCGGTGACCGATACGAATTCATTGAGCAGGCGGTCTTCTTCGTACTGAAAATCGCTCGGCACTCTGCCGGGATCGAGCAGTACCGGCGGGTTACTTCCTTGACGGTACACAAGTATCTTGCCGGGGCTGAGCCCTTCGGTCTCAAGATTATCGGTATCCACGCTGCCGTCCTCTACGGCGAGCACTCCCATGGCAATGCGGTTCATAAATTCGTGCTTACGGTTTTTTACGGCGTTGAAAGCGCGCTGTAACGGGATGCAACGCTCCACCATGCTCGTGCCGTAAAAACATCCGGCGCGCGTGATGCTGTCCTGTTTTACAAACGGTAAGGCGGGCAAAAGGTCGGCTCCGCAATTATACGGCAATCCGCCAATGTATAAAAGCCGGCCGCCGGCTACGGCGACGTATTCGCCCTCCTCGTTGTCCGCATCGGGCATGGTGTACCGTTCTATAAGCATACAGCAGTTTTCGGTCCGAGATCTTCCGAACAGCGGCGACGTGCCGGTCCCTTCGAGCCCGCCCGAAATATACTTGTTAGCGTCGCTCATTATCTCGGTATTTTCGCTCGGGACGTCCGCGCCGTACGCGCGCTTTATCTCCGACGTCGGCACGGCGCGGGCGTGTATTATGCTCCTGCAATCGCGCACGTCCTGGCACGCAAGCGAATCGGGGTAAATCTCGAAGGGCGGACACACCTCTATCTCCACATTGCCCTCGTACACGGGTTTGCCGTCTTTGCGTCCCACGCGCCTGCCTCCGCCCGCATTCCACACGACCTTATAAAACGCCGAACCGCATATCTCGCTCCACATGGTGGCTTTGGCTATCAGCTTGTCCGTTTCCATCTCGGAACACGCGGACGCAAGTATCTTTGCCGCCGCCTTTGCGCTGAGACGATCGTTTTCGTCGCCGCTCGCGGGACGCACGCTCATCTTGGGACGGACGCGTTGCAATTTCGCAAGCCTCGTTTCGACAAGCGGCGCTATGTGGTTGAAGCACTCGCGCTCCTGCCAGTAATAATCGCGGTCTTCGCTTGCGACGCTTCCGTCGGAACGTGCGTAAACGTACTGGTTTCCCAAAACAAAATTGCGGTTTATCTGCCACTGGGCCTCAAACGCTCGTCTTTCCGCCGCGCGCTTAAAAAAATCGGCGCGCACTTCGGCGACTTTTTCCTCTTTCCAGATAACGTTGTCTTTCACTCTCTTTTCCCCTTTTTCGCCGCCGTCTCTATAGACTTCGGGATAAGCGTGCCGCCTATGAGACCGTACAATTCTTTAAGGCAGTCATCGCACACGTGTATGCTGCTTTTTATCCCCACGCGGCTCATTTTTACCGTCCTTGTCGCAAGATTTTTACACGCCCCCATTTCGCACCGTATCTTGCATTTGTTTTCAAGCAATTCCATTTGCGCCTTTTCCTCCTATTTTTTTCTTTTTTGCCACAGACAGATAACGCTCGGTAAGCTCCGCCCGCTCGCGCTCCAATTCTTCCATGGTGACTGGCTCGTCTCCGCCGTCGCCAAGCAACAGTTTGATCGCGGTTATATCCGGCGGAACATCCTTGCGGGTTATCCTGCGCTTTACAAGAGTCATGTCGCCCTCCACAAGCGAATACTCCTCCTGCGTCTCCACCGCTTCGTAGCCCACGGCCTTTTTCAATGCGCTCTTTATAAGTAAAGTCTTATCTTGTTCATCCACCGTTTCCTCCCATTATCTGCGCATACGCGCATTTATCAGCTTTTCCTTAAACCGTACCAGTTCGCCTTTTTCGCGCGGAACGGGCGTCGCCGCGGGCTTAGTCATAAGGTAATACCGCAGTTCGTCCAAAGCGTGGTCGTCATGCTTTACGGGCGAATCGTCTTTTCCGTACCGGTACGATTTCAGTTCGCGTATAAGATTCCGGCATGTGGAAAATATGTACAGTCTCGGACAGTCGGAAGCCAGATATTCCTTTACGCGGTTGATGCCCGCAAAAAGATTTTTCTCCACCCGCGGGTTTACAGACACTCCGTTTTCGCAAAACAATTCGGACACGCTCTTGCTCGCCGCAAGCGTCCGCTGGTTTGCCGCGCTGTCGATAAGCGCGTAAACCCCGCCCGAGCGCGTGCGCTTCCATCCCAAAGATTCGCTTATTTCAAAAATACGCGCACAATGATGTTTTACGTCTCTGCCGCGCTCGAAGTGCTCGGCGACCACGTACACGTTGCCGTCGTAGTCGGCGGCATACCAGTGGCACGATAAAGGATTGTTAAGTCCCGGGTCTATGGAAAGACAGTCCTGCCACTCGGCAGGAACGGTAAACGGTTCGATTACATGAACGCGCTCGTCGAACTCTGGATACACCGTCTCGCCCGTATCGGCGAATCTGCCGTACCTGCGCGTTTTGAGAGTCTGTTCGTCAAGCGCTCCGCTTAGCCTCTCTATTTCTTCGCGGTCGAGATACGGATTGTCGCTCCATTCCATAAAAACGCTCCACACTTCCGGATCGTCCGCGCTGTTTAAATATATCTTGTCGTACACAAACGTCATGCCTTTCAGCGGAGTCATGGTGCCGAATATATCCCCTTTGCGGTCGAACACGCGCATGCGGCATTCCTCGTATATATCCTCCGGCGGCTCCTCGTCGAACCATACAAAATCAAGACTGCTCCCCTGAAACTTCTCGCGTCCCGACTCGCAACTCTTAAAGTACACGTAGCTCAAAGTTCCGAAGACGTTCTTTACCGCGATATAATCCACAACTCCGCCGTCGGGCACGCCCTGCGGACCTCTCAGCATGCCCATGGAGTGTATCCAACCCGGATTGAGATAACTTAACAGCTTCTTTTGCGCGACTTCGCGTCCGGCTCCGTAACTCACCGATACCGCCCAGCCGTTGACCGCGCCGCGCACTTTGCGGTACGGGTGGTTACCGCGCAGCATCCCCGCCGCCTCCGCCGCGCCGCATTCGGTCTTGCCGGTGCGGTTGCCGCCGAATACCCAGCGGTTGCGTTTACCGCATTTGTGGAACAAAAGTTGTTTTTCATGCACCACCTCGCCTGAATTATAAAACTCAAGACGGTTGCGTCGGCGGTATTCTTCCTTACGGCGGCGGGTTACCGCCAGCCGCCGCAATATTTCCTCCCCGCTTATTTGCGCGTTTTCTGCTTTTTCTTTCAAAATATTCTCCGCGATAACATAGTATAATGCGCGTATGAAAAAAGCCGCTTTATTGCTTTCAGCAGCCTTTATGTCTCTATTCGCCGCGACGCCCGCAGTCGGATATCTTTCTTACGCCTATTTGCCCGCCGCCGCCGTTCTATACGACGCGTCCGGCGGAATGATATGTTCGTTGCCCGCCACATATTTTACGGTAATCGAAGGCGACGCGTCCGGCGGAAAATACCCCGTGTCTTATCTCGACCTCTACGGCTACGTGTACGCCGACAAAGTGGAAGTCGTGGATTACGAGCCGGTGACCAAATTCGCCGCTCTGTCCGCGCGTCCGTATAACGACGGCATGGCGGTAAACCTGCGCGATAAGCCCAGCCGTACCGACGGCAAAGTACTGTGCTCGGTGCCGGCTTCGGCAACGCTCACGCTGTACGGTCCGCGCGAGGGCGACGAGCTTTTCGCAGGCGCGGGCACCGCTTGGCAATACGTGCGTTACGATCAACCGGGCGGTCCAATATACGGATACGCTTATTCGCCGCAGTTGTCGTGCGACGCCGTTCAGCCCAATAAGATAGAAAAAGTCGAGCGCCCCGACAATTCTCCCGAAGTGACCGACGGCTCGATATCTCTCGGTAAAAACGCGTCCATTGCAGTAGCGGCGGCAATGTGCGTTCCCGCCGGCATCATAATGCTTGTGCTGTTCTATCGCCCCGACAGTAAGCGTACGCCGCGCCACTCTCCGCAGAAACGCTGACCGTTCCGCCGCACTCTTTACGCGCGGCGGCAGCTCTCTTTATCTTTGCGCATTCGCTTTTATACAGCGGCAATCTTTTATATCCCGTAAGTTCCGCTCCGCCAACGCCCAACGTCCTCAAGACTCGTTCGGCGTCGGCTAACGCCTTTTTTACCCTTCTGCTCCATAGGTCGAATCCGTATCTGCCCTCTGCCGCATAGCCTATCATATCCGTCGCGCCGTCCCCCAAAGCGCAACGTATCCTGTGCTCCATGACCGAAAGATTTACGGCGAGCCTTTTGTATTCTCCCAGCTTAAACACTTTTTCCGCGGCTTTCACAGTGGGACTTACGGTATCGAGAGCCGCGCGCATGATCCTTTTGTCCAGCAATACGCAAAGTGTTTCCAGCTTGCGCGCAACCGTTACCACGGCGGCGATTTCGGTCTCCATATTGCTACCTCCGTTTGATTTACGCCACTATGATAACACAATATTGTTGACAGCATTTGTCAACAATACCATTTTGCTGAAAAAAATTTTATTTGTTTACAAGCCATGCAAAAAGCCCCCACGCGGGAGCCTTGATACCGTTTTTACATATTAGCTTTACCGTAATTCCGTCGCCGTTTTGCGCAAAAAATCCCGGGTCGTCATTACGCGCGGAGTTATGCCGTCCGCGTCGAACAACGCCTTTAAGTCGCCGGTGATATATCCGTCGTTTATCGTCTTTTTTACGGCGGTCTCCAATTTGCCGGCAAAAGCGCACAAAGCCGGCACTCCGTCTTTTTCGCCGCGTTTACGCAAAGCGCCCGTCCATGCGAATATCGTCGCTACCGGATTTGTGGAAGTCTCCTCTCCGCCGCGGTAACGGTAATAGTGCCTCGTCACGGTACCGTGCGCCGCCTCGTATTCGTACGCGCCCGACGGAGACACCAAAACGCTGGTCATCATGGCGAGCGATCCGAACGCGGTCGCCACCATATCGCTCATAACGTCGCCGTCGTAATTTTTAAGCGCCCATATCATTCCGCCGTTACTTCTTATAACGCGCGCCACGCTGTCGTCGATAAGCGAATATTCGTATTTTATCCCGACTTTTTCAAATTCCGTTTTATATCCGCTTTCGTATACTTCGGCAAATATGTCCTTGAACCTGCCGTCGTAAGTTTTGGATATAGTGTCTTTGGATGCGAACCACACGTCGCGCTTTACGTCCAGCGCGTAATTAAAACACGAGCGGGCAAAGTTTTCTATGCTGGCGTCGGTATTGTGTATTCCCTGCACGACGCCCGCGCCGTCAAGTCTCGCTATTTTTTCGCGGCTAATTTCTCCGTCGTCATACCGCACTTCCAAAAACGCTTCGCAGGCGCGGTCCGCGCGTATCTCGCTGTTTTTGTAAACGTCGCCGTATGCGTGTCGTGCTATAACCACGGGACTTGTCCACGCGGGTATATACGGACGTATGGCATCGCAAAGTATCGGTTCGCGGAAAACTGTGCCGTCGAGATACGCGCGTATGGTCCCGTTGGGCGACGCCCACATTTTTTTCAAGCCGTACTCCGCCACCCGTGCGGCGTTGGGAGTAATAGTCGCGCATTTTACCCCCACTCCGTACTTTTTGATAGCGGCGGCAGCCGATATCGTAACTTCGTCGTTTGTCCCGTCGCGGTACGGCAACCCGAGGTCGTAATACTCGCAGTTAAGTTCCACATAAGGCTCTATCAGGATCTCTTTGATCCAATCCCAAAGTATACGCGTCATCTCGTCGCCCTGCATCTCAACAATGGGCGTGGAATATTTTATGCGCGCCATTTACGCACCTCCGTCAAATCGAAATATGCGCTTATTATACTCTTTTTCCGCATGTCCGTCAAGCGGTTGAGTTTACCGCGCAAAGCCGCCTTAACGCCCTATTTCTTCGCTCCCTCGCCGCGGAACTGCTTATATACGTATTTCAGCCGTCGGCGCGCGTTATGCGTTTTTACAGCGGCGTCCAGCATTTTTTCCACCACTTCGCTCGTTCCTCCGTCGTAGAAATACGCGGCAAGAGACCCGGGCACGGTATTTATCTCGTTTACATACAGTTCGCCGTCGGCGTACATAAAGTCCACTCTCGCCACGCCTTCGGCGCCCACGGCGTTGTACGCGCGCACCGCATATTCCTTTATCCTGTCCCGCAGACCGTCGTCTATCGCGGCGGGGAATTCCCGCCCCACGCTCTCGGATTTAGAAAGATATTTGTCCTCGTAAGTCAAAAACTCTTTCCAGCCGACCGGCTTTTCGACTTCGCTGGGCTTTCCGCACAGCACCGCACAATTATATTCCTCAAAATCCGTAAGAGCCTTTTCGATAATGACTTCGGTGTCCCATTCAAGCGCCACCCTAACCGCTCCGAACAACTCGTTGTAGTCGTGGGCTATGCCTATACCTATACTGCTGCCCGCCCGGCTCGGTTTTACTATCATGGGAAAAGTCAAAGTGTTCTTTATCTTACCGAGCGCTGAATACGAATCGTTTACATATTCGTCTCCGCTCAATAAAACGTAAGGAACGCACGGCAGCTCCGCCGCGGCAAAAAGCCGCTTCATCATGTCTTTATCCATACCCGCAGCGCTCGCCGCAACCTTGCTTCCGGTATACGCTATGCCCGAAAGCTGCAAAAGCCCCTGCAAACTTCCGTCCTCGCCGTTCACGCCGTGCGCGCAGATGACGCAGCAATCTATTTTATACAGCTTTTTGCCGTTTTTGGCGTAAAGATACGGCGACGCCGGACGCAAATGCACCTCTTTGCCGGGATAAGAATTTTTACGGTCACGGTAAGTTTCCATACTGCAATATTCCTTTCCGGTATGCCATACGCCCGATTCGTCTATATACACCGGCACCGCTTTGTGCCCGGAGGGGATCTCTCCGAGAGTCTGCACACCGGTCACAATGCTCACATTGTGCTCGCAACTTTTTCCGCCGAAAATAACCGCAACAGTCATATACGCCACGCTCCTTTTTGCCTTGTACATATGTTTATATGCGCAACAAAGTCCGCGGGTGAAAATATTTTGACCATACGCAACCTACGTAGGCATACTTAAACACATGCGCGCGCGTACATTCGACAAAAGCAACAAAAAAACCGCTCGTTAACGTGCACTTCTCATAGGGAATTAAATCCCAAATTTTTAAGAGTTGTACTTTCAAGCGAGGACAAAAGCTCTCGAACGATATATTCGAGAGCTTTTTACTACAAACTATTTAGAAAAACAAATTGAAATTTAATTCAAGTTTGATTAGCGCAACTAAAAGTATAAATGTAACTTTTAAAACAGATATTCATTTTATATTTTTTAAATTGCGATTCCTTTTTTATCTTAAAGCCGCTATTTGCAAGCAATCTATTCGATGCAATATTATCTTGCGCAACTTCCGCAGTTATCTCAATGCCCCCATTATT
>CATKCE010000104.1 GCA_949744905.1 uncultured bacterium | reverse complement strand
TCCGTACAGTTATTCTTGAAGAAACAAGTGGTTTTTCTATTAGCATTTTAAAAGTTCTCCGCTAAATTGCTGTTTATCGTACAGTCATTATATCACGAAATTTGCGTTTTATTAAATTCCCTATGGGAACTATGGTAAAGAGCGGCGCTTTGTTGTCAGTAAGATACTTTCAAAAAAACAATCTTTTATATTTTCCCCTTTTCGGTCCGCGCCCGTACGCAAACGGCGACGCGTAATATAGGTCGTGCTCCGCCATAAGCAACGCCCAAGCCATAAACGACTGCGTGGTACGGTATAGATAAAAATTGTCCAACAGCGATATAAGCAGTATCCCGCCTACCAGTACGCCTATAAAAGCGCGCGCCGGAGTGGGCCTTTGCGTAAACAGCGACGCGACCTGCATACGGTGGAAAAGATACGCCGCCGTGCCGACAGCTCCGCCGGACGCGAGAAATTGCACGAACGTATTGTGGTAAAACGTCTGACCGTTTAAGATCCGGCAATGGCTAAGCCCGGCGCCGAAAAAAGGAAATTTAAAAAAGCTCTTTATGCCCTCCGCCCAGATTTCGAACCGACCTCTGTCGTCCATTCCGTTTTCTATAAAGAATCCGAGCAGATTGGAAAGTTTCCGCCATACACCCATTACGACCACGCCGGCAACCGCTATAAAAACAAGTCCGCACAACAAAATCTGCTTACGGTTTTTTCCGAAGACGCAACAAAGCGCGTAACAAGCGTCGTACAGCGCGGCGGCAAATATAAGCGACGCGCGCGCGTATGTAAATACGATGGCCGTAAGTATAAGAGTTGCCGCGGTAAAATAATACCAGTTGTGCTTTTCTTCCGTACACATAAGATAAAAGCACAGCGGCATGCACCTGAACAACGCTTCGCCTATCGTGTTGCTTATTCCCCACCCGAGGTATAAAGAATCTTTCGCGTAGCCGCTTTCTATAAATGCGCCGTTATTAAAGTAACACGCGCACAACTGCGCGCCGACTACAAGTCCGTATACAAGGCACATATACGACAAATACCTCAACGTATCGCGCCGCGGACTCACGCTCAATCTCACAAACAGATAAATTCCGACAAGATAAACCGCAAGTCTGAATCCTTTGTACATTTCGTAAAAGTCATAGCCGTCTGAAAACGCTCCGTTTATCAGCAAAGTCGCGGCAAGCGCCGCATATCCAATATACAGCCGTCCTCCGCGCAACCGCTCCGGCTTGAAATTCACAAGCAGGTTTATTACGAAACATATCGCGACTATAGCGCCGACGACCGCCAACAAAGCGTAAGACGCGGATGTAAATTCCGTGCAGGCCTTATCGCGCACTCCGCCTCGGTTGCCCACCGACCGCGCTATCGTGCAAAAAGTCGCCGACACGAATCCCGGCAAAGCGTCGGGACAAAAAACAAAAGCCGCGGCGGTAACAAGCCCCAAAACCGTATAAGTTATCTCGTCCACGCCTATAAGATTAAAAACGAGCGTAAAAAGACCCACCGCATAAATATAATACGGCGAATATAAAAAACCGACAAACCCGCGCGCCCGCGGACGCGAACAAAAAGCGCGGAACGCCGCAACCGGCTTACACCCCTGCGTTGCAACTCGCGCCGCATGTAACTTGTCGATAAATCCAGCCAAACAGATGTCCTCTTTTTCGTCCGTACAACGGTTTTATTCTCTATGCGAAACTTCCGCGGTAAGAGCCGCGTGCTTTGTGGCAAGCATCTCTGCGGCGGCGCGGTCGCGGAATTCGCTGGGCACTATTTCGAAGATTATATCCTCGGTATCGTTTTCTCTCTCGCCGAACGCCGCCCCGCGCAACGCCAGCAGTTGCTTTTCGAATTTTTCCGCATCCAATTTTTCCAGATGAGTGACGAATATCCCTTCGTGCTGGGTGCGGTCAACGCTTTCTTTGTCGTAACGCAATTCTTCAAACAACTTTTCGCCGGGACGCAATCCGGTTATTTTAATGGGAATATCCTGTTCGGGCACAAGACCGTTTATACGGATGAGGTCGCACGCAAGATCGTAGATATACACCGGCTCGCCCATGTCGAGCACGAACACTTCGCCGTTGTCGGCGAGCGCGCCGGTCTGCATAACAAGACGCACCGCTTCGGGTATAGTCATGAAATACCGTTTTATGTTTCTGTCGGTAAGGGTTATCGGACCGCCGTTTTTTATCTGTTGCAAAAAGATCGGTATAACGCTGCCGTTGCTTCCCAAAACGTTGCCGAAGCGCACCGCCGCCATCTGCATCTTGCACACCTTTCCGCGGGTCTCCACCACCATCTCCGCAAGACGTTTGCTCGCTCCCATGACATTTGCGGGGTTTACCGCTTTATCGGTGGAAATGAGCACGAACCGTTCCACTCCCGCGGCTTCGCATTCCTCGATAGTATTGAGCGTTCCGAACACGTTGTTTTTTACCGCCTCGGTGGGCGCTATCTCCATCATGGGCACGTGCTTGTACGCCGCCGCATGGAACACGATCTCCGGCTTGTATTCCGAGAGCACTTCTTTAAGTTTGTCTCTCTCTCGCACCGTGCCGATAACAAGAGAATACCTTCCGTCGTATTCCTTTTTGAGTTCCTCGTTCAAAAAGAACATGCCGTTTTCATGCATGTCGAATATAACGAGATGCCGACAACCGTATTTAAGCGACTGCCTGCAAAGTTCGCTGCCGATACTTCCCGCGCCGCCCGTCACCATAACCACTTTGTCCTTTACGGCGGCGTTCATAAGTTCGTCGCGCACCTTGAATTCGTCGCGTCCGAGCAATTCCTCTATCTTGATATCGCGCAACGAAAGCGACCCGCGGCTCATTTCGCTCGCGTTTGTTATCTCCGGCATTATCTTTATGGGGATATCGAACTTTTTACACTTGCCGTATATCGCCCGCAGTTCCGCCTTTGTAAGACGCATTATGGCTATAACTATGGTGCGGGCGCGGTACTTCGCTATCACTTCGCCAAGCCTGTCCATTCCGCCCTCGACTTTTATGCCGCATATCTTTTTGCCCTGTTTATCGGGATCGTCGTCGATAAACGCGACCGGAAAATAACCGTCCTGCGGATTGTTGATAAAACGGTTTATTATAAGCGACCCTACGTAGCCGGCGCCGATAACGACGGTGCGTTTGGTATCTATCCCCCCCCGCTGCGTTCCGCCCATGAGACGGCGCACGTAAATAACGTAGTTGGCGATGCCGTTTATAAAACGCGTAACTCCCGAGCCTATCGCCGAAAACAGCAAAAACATGAGCGCGAGCGGCGTCCACAGCTCAAAATCGAAAGCCGCCGCCATGATGACCTTAAAAAGCATGATTATGCCGAATGAAGCGAAATACGCGAGCACGAATTTGAAAAATTCCACTCTGCCCGCATATTTCCACACCGAATTATAACAATCGAAAAACACGAGCATGGACACGGTAACCAATACCATGGCAAACATAGCCGCCCATTCGAAGCTCACATAATTCGCCGGAGGATCGGTACGGTAAAACATTATGCCCCGCGCCGCCCAATACGCGCCGAAAGCAAACGCGACGTCCAAAACCGCGACTATGACTATCGACCGCAATTTTACGCCGATATGTTTGTCTTTTCGATTGTTACCCATTCTTTGTTTCGTATCCCGTTCCCGAGCGGTCTTACCCGCTCAGTAATCTTCTTCTTGCGCGGCGGAGTACGTACTGCCTCCCACAAAACTTTTGCCCGCGTACTCTATAACGGCGCCCAAAGTCTTTTTGTTGTCGTATATCTCCGACGCCATACCGTCGATATCCGAAGCGCGCTGTCTGCTCTGGTTGAGAGCGAATATTATTTTATCGCTGACCCGTCCGAGCACGTTAAGACTTCCGTTATCGCGGTAAGGCGCGCACACAACCACTCGGCGGTATGTCTCGGAAAGTCCGGATATCTTATCGGAATTTTTCAAAACCGTAGCCCACGACTGGTTGCCGCGAAGTACGTCCGCGCCGTTTTCATCAGCTATACAGTCGGCCAATTTTTTACCCGACATATATTCGCCGAACGTATCTGCGGTCTCGCCGTCCGTGCGCGAAAAATCTATCCTGAGCGTCCGGTTGCCGGCTTCGGCGGCGTATTCGCCGTACAATTCGGCAAGTCTCCGGCTCGCATCCTCGTCGCCGCATATAAGAAGTATCCTGTCGCCGCCGAGATCGCTGTCTATTTTAGGGCATATCTTACCCGTCACGGCTCCGCCGCAAACACCGTAAAGCCGTCCGCCCGCGACCGACGCGATATCCGCGTATCCGAGTATCCTGCGATCGGCGAAAAACGCCGCGAACATCGCCAAAAGTTCCAGCGCAACCGCAACCGCGGCTCCTATGAATCCGCCGCGCAGTATACCGACGCTTTTATCGCCGCCCACAGTTTTTTCTATGGCGTTTACTACCATAAGCCTGTTTTCTTTACCGAGCATGGGCTCGTGTATAAGCGCCTGCGAACGCGAAATATTGAGACACGTATCCACTACGTCTTTTGCAAAAGCCTTGCGCTGTTCGATAAATTCGTCCTTATCCTGCTCGAAACTTATATAAACTATATAGCCCGAATCCCACAACGACAACGCGTCGAAAAACTCTTTGCGCAGGTCCACGCTGCCCAGTTTTCCGTTTTTGCCTATATTCCGCCATTCCGACTGCTTTCTCGCATAAAGTTCTTCCAGCACCCATTCCGACTGCATTGCGGCAAAAGCCTCGGACTTTATCGTATTGTACGCGGAAGACGGATTCTCGGTGACCTCCTGCAAATCGTCCACAAACACGCTCAGTCCGCCGACGGCTATACTGCCGCGGTACACTATCTTATCGTTGTTTGCGGTAAATATACCGTATCCTATTCCCGCTCCGAGCCCGATTATCGCGCAAACGGCAAGTATCAGCCAATACCTGAAAACATATACGATATAACTCTTAAACGTAAAATTTCTTTTCATAACGCTCCGATTTCCGAAAAATACGACAGTCCGCGGTATTATACAAAGGCTGCGGGAGCATCGCCCAGAGTTTCACTCCCGTACCGTCGCACTTACGTGTCAATTATACTATTTTGCCCGTAACAGTGTCAATCTTTTTGCATATCAATAAATATATATTGCCCTCTCCCTGCGTTTATTATGCCGTACGGCAGACCGCGCGCGGTTGCATGCTTGACAATGCGGCGACATATATTATACAATATGACTGTTATGTTGCTTTGTTCGCTCACCCAAATCATAACCGACGCGCTGTTAAAAGTATTCCGCTTTCCCGAACTCGTCACGGTGATAATTTCCGTGCTTCCCATAGTGGAAGCGCGCGGCGCCATACCCATAGCGTTAAGTTACGGTATATCTCCGCCGCTGGCGCTTTTGTACGCTTTTATAGGCTCGTCCGTAATGGCGCCGATATTGATCGCGGCACTTCTGCCGTTTGTAAAATGGCTGTCGCGCACGCGCGTTTTCAAAAAAGTCGGTCAGACTATATACGAAAAATTCGAAAAAAAATCGCAAAAGATAGTTGAGCCGGACAAAGTCCCCGAAACGTCCGCTTCTCCCGGCGCGGAAAACGCCGCGGCAAAACGCAAATTACTGTCGCCCGATATGCGTAAAATGCTGGGAGTATTCGCGTTTGTAGCCATTCCGTTGCCCCTTACCGGCGTATGGACGGGAAGCGCCGTTGCGGCTCTCACGAGACTTCCGTACCACAAGGCTCTTGCGTCGGTGGTAGCGGGCAATCTGGTCGCGACTTCACTGATCACTCTTTTATGCTGGTTTTTCGCCGACTACATCGATTACATCATACTCGCGATAGGCATAATAGCCATAATCGTAGTGATAGCGCTGATAATAAAAATCATACTCCACAAATCACCGGAAACGGAAAAAGACAACGACAAGGAGACCGAATGACATGTGCGGAATAGTGGGATACACCGGCAAACGTCCAGCCGCCCCAATACTCATAGACGGACTCGGAAGGCTCGAATACCGCGGTTACGACAGTAGCGGCATAGCGGTGTCCGACGGCAAAAAAGTAAACGTCATAAAAGCAAAAGGCCGCTTGTTCGAGCTGGAAAAACGCATAAGCGGCGCATCTCCGGAAGGCTTTTGCGGCATAGGGCACACAAGGTGGGCTACCCACGGCAAGCCCAGCGACGAAAACTCCCACCCTCATTACAGCCGCGATAAATCGTTCGCCGTGGTGCACAACGGAATAATAGAAAACTATCTCGACCTCCGCGAATTCCTCACGGAGCGCGGTTTTACTTTCCGGTCGGAAACCGACACCGAGATAGTCGCCATGCTTCTCGAATACTATTACAACGGCAATATGCTGGAAACCATAATAAAAATGCGCAACAAGATAAAGGGTTCGTACGCGCTCGGAATACTGCACGAAAACGAAAACGGCGTATTTTACGCCATGCGCAAAGATTCGCCGCTTGTTATAGGCTTGGGCGAAAACGAAAATTTCATCGCTTCCGACATCCCCGCGGTACTGCCGTATACGCGCAGATTTATAATTCCCGACGAGCAGGAAGTCGCGGTGATCTCCCCCGACGGCGTTACCGTGTACAACCGCAACCGCGAGCAGGTAAACAAACAAATAACCGTATCCGACCTCAGCGCTGACGCCGCCGAAAAAGACGGCTTTGCGCACTTCATGCTCAAAGAGATATACGAACAGCCGGGAGCCATCAAAAAAACGGTGCACGACCGCATAACGCCGGACGGTATAAAACTCGACCGCATAAAACTTGACGGAAAAAAGATACGCAAGATATTCATTGCCGCCTGCGGAAGCGCATACCACGCCGGCGCCGTCGGCAAGTATTTTATCGAAAAATACGCGCGCATAGAAACCGAGATAGACCTCGCAAGCGAATTCCGCTACCGCGACCCCATCGTCGGCGACGATTGCCTCACGGTGATTATAAGTCAATCCGGAGAGACAGCCGATTCGCTTGCCGCGCTAAGAGAAGCGAAACGACTGAAAAGTCGCGTTCTTGCCATAGTCAACGTTGTGGACTCAATAATAGCGCGCGAAGCCGACGACGTACTTTACACTCGCGCCGGTCCGGAGATAGCAGTCGCCACCACAAAGGGTTATACGACACAGCTGGCGGCGCTGTATCTTTTGGGGCTCAAACTTGCGCGCGACCGCGAAACGATACCGCAAAGCGAATACGACGGCATAACTTCGGCGGTGGAAAAACTCCCCGAACTTTTGTCGGCGTTTATAGACGAAGTAAACCCCGCGGCGCAGTATCTCGCCGGCAAATATTATCCCGCGAACGACGCTTATTTTATAGGCAGAGGAGCGGATTGGTCGGCGGCGCTCGAAGGCGCGCTCAAACTTAAAGAGATATCGTATATACATGCCGAAGCGTACGCCGCCGGCGAATTGAAACACGGTACTATATCTCTCATAGAAAAAAATTCTCTCGTAATAGGCATTGCCGCCGACCCTGCTTTGCGTGAAAAGACGCTTAGCAACATCAAAGAAGTCCGCTCGCGCGGCGCGGCGGTCATCGGAGTGACGGATTCGCCCGACGCTATAAAAGCCGAATGCGACGAACTTATGGTGCTTCCGGCAACGCACCCCGCTCTTACGCCGGTATTTACCGCGGCGGCGCTTCAACTGTTTGCATATTACGTGGCGGCGGCACGCGGAGGCGATATCGACAAGCCACGCAACCTTGCCAAATCCGTTACTGTGGAATAACACCTCGCCCGCGCGACCAAGGAGATATCACACACATGAAATACGTTACTATACTGTTCGACGGAATGGCGGATCGCCCCGACGAAAACGGAGCTACCCCCATGAGCCTGGCCGTAAAGCCGGTCACCGACTCGCTTGCGGCATGCTCGGAAGTCGGACTTGTGAATACCGTCCCGAATGGATTCAAACCCGGCTCGGATGTGGCAAACCTTTCGGTAATGGGATACGATCCACGCGTCTGCTATACCGGCAGGTCGCCGCTGGAAGCAATAAGCATGGGCATAGAGCTTGCGCCGCAAAGCGTGACGTACCGTTGTAATCTCGTTACGTTGTCGTCCGACGCTGAGTACGCCGACAAGACCATGTTGGACTATTCCGCCGGCGAAATAAGCACCGGCGAGGCGCGCGAGCTTATAGAATTTATCGACAAACATCTGTCGGGCGACGGTCTCGGTTTCCATGCGGGGATCTCGTACCGTCACTGTCTTAAAAGACAGTGCGGCAAAGTGGGCGCGATCCTCACTCCGCCTCACGATATATCCGACCGCAAGATAGCCGACTATCTTCCCGGCGGCATGTACGCGGCGCAACTGCGCGGCCTTATGGAGCGCAGTTACAAACTTCTCTCAAACCATCCCGTAAACGTTGCCCGCGTAAAGCAAGGGAAAAACCCCGCAAACTCGATATGGTTGTGGGGCGAGGGCACCAAGCCCAAACTCGACAATTTCGAAAAGCTGTACGGAATAAAGAGCGCGGTCATCTCGGCGGTAGACCTTATAAAAGGGATAGCGCTGGGCGCGGGCATGACGAGCATAGACGTAGACGGCGCAACCGGCAATCTCGATACGAATTTCAAAGGCAAAGCCGACGCGGCAATAAACGCACTTAAAACTCACGACCATGCGTACATCCATCTGGAAGCACCCGACGAATGCGGTCACCAAGGCGATAAAGCGGGCAAAATACGCGCGATAGAACTCATCGACGAAAAGATAGTCTCCCCCGTGGTCTCCGCCCTGCGCGAGCAAAACGAGGACTTCAAACTGCTCGTACTCCCCGACCACGCCACTCCGTATACGCTTAAAACGCACACAAGCGAGCCTGTACCTTACATGCTTTACGACAGTCGGAAACCGCAAAAAGGCGTAAGCTCACTCACCGAAAGATCCGCCGCGGAAACCGAAATCCGCGTAGAACACGGCTTTGAACTTTTAAGCAAAATGTTGAAAAATTGAAATATAAGCAAATCGCACCGACCGGCGCGCCGGCTTATCGCAAGTTCCGCGCCGGTTTATTTTATCGTTGCGGTTTATAAAGTGCGTATGCCGGCCGCAGGAGATTTACGCGAATAAACGCAACCGGGATAACGGTTGCCGTGATCGAAGTAACCGGAGCCGTTGTAAGTATGTATAACACGGTAACTGTCGAAATCAAAATCCGCTTTTTCCGCGATGCTCTTTCCTTTTACAAGAATTTCGCCGACGTATTCCGTAAAGCAAAATATTATCGAGCGTCTTCTTTTTTATTCCTCTGCAATTTACCAAAGACCGCGCGCGCATAATGTCTGAAATCTTTATTGCCCAGTACCGCGCCAAAGCACACGAACAATGATATCCCCAACGAGATCGCGCCGTTCGCCAGTAATTCCAACCAGGTATTATCGATGTGAACCATACAAAAATGCAACAGTACAAGAGCAACCGAAAACACCGCAATATAAACGTAATTACGGATATAGTATTCTTTTGCACCCGTATGGAATGCGTATTTATATAAAACATGCGGCTCTACGATATGACAAATAAAAATGTTTGTGATTATCGTGGCGGCGATGACTCCCGCCACATTATATTGCTCGGGCAACACCAACACAAGCAGCACGGATAAAGCTATATTAAGAGCGCCTTCCGCAAGCGGTTTCCATCTATCGTTATAAAACGTGCCCGTAGCATCCCTAAAAAGCATCGTAGCACTGCGCATGAACTGAATAAAATAATTGAGCGTGATTACAAATGATATGGATTTTGCCATTTCCAGATCGGCGCCGAAAAACAATGTTACCATATTGTCTATCACGGCATAATATCCCAAAAAGAATACGACGCCCAGTATAAAATTGAACGCATGAAAAAAGTTATGATATTTTTTCACCTCGTTCTCGCCCTCGGATGCCGCCATATGCCCTATAATAGATGTAAGAGGAGAAAAACATAATGCCAAAACTCCGGACATCGAGATAACGATAGTTGTATAGTTTGAATATTTACCTAATATAACCACTCCGATAAAAGCGGAAATTATTATGCTGTCGGCGGTATTTACAAGCAATCCCCCTATTTTGTGCATAAACATCGCTTTAACGTTTTTCGTAACATCTTTTTTGGTATCGGCATCCACCATTTGTTTGTTGTTAATTATACCGCCGTGTTTTATCCGCACTATAACTTCGGTAACTATCCATTGAAACGCCATAGCCCCTATCCGACAAACCATATACCACACAAACGAGCGCGTTAAAATCAAAACTACGATTTGCGATCCGCACTGCAAAATCGTACCTACCGAAGATATGGTAGTAGTTACGTAATTATTCTTATATGCGTTTATAAGCGACGTCTTTGAACTGAATGTATACGACAGTACGACCGATATAAGCATTAGTCCGAATGGCAGATAAAGATTTATTCCGGACGCTCCGTAATCTTTGGCAAGATACTTTAACGCGGGCATTACGGCGAGTCCGCACACCGTTATCACTGCGCCGATTATAAGATACAGTTTTGTAAACAACCGGTAAAGCGCCGACACTTTGTCGTTATCGCCGTCTACTATCGGCTTGTACATGCAAAAAGTGATGGCGCTGCCAACGCCGAGTTCGGCAACAGCCAAAAAATCAAGCAAACTTATAAAAAGCGAATTGAGTCCGTTTGCCTCGTTTCCTATATACTTTATAAGAAATCTTCTTACAAGCAAATTTGCCGCAAGCAAAAGTATTTTGAAAATTATCGCTACGCTTACGTTTAATAAGCTTCTTTTTTTATCCATATCCTCACATTATATCATTGCACAGAATTTTCCGTAATTTCCTTCCGAAAGATACTTTTTAATACGTTTATGTCTGCCATTGCATTTCCGTTCACAACGTAATTCGTTTTTATATTTACTATATAAATCGCACAATAGGACAAATACATTCTTTTTTATGTCTTCCGTC
>CATKCE010000103.1 GCA_949744905.1 uncultured bacterium | reverse complement strand
GCTTCGCGCCCTCGATATCTATTTCAAAAAAGACGTCGTCGCCGCGGTCAAGCATTTCAAATACCGGCGCCTGAGGAGTTCCGTAAAAATTCTTATAAACTTCGGCGGTCTCCAAAAATTCTCCGTTGCTTTTCATCGACATATATTCTTCTACGGTACGGAAATGATAATGCACTCCGTTTATCTCTCCGTCGCGCGGAGCGCGCGTAGTCACCGATATCGACTTTTTTAATTCGGGCATTCTTTTTATTACTTCGTTGTATACCGTGCCTTTGCCCGCTCCCGACGGCCCCGATATAACTATCAATAAACCTTTTTTCATATTGCAACTATAATACGCATTACTCCACGTTTCGTATCTGTTCTTTTATCTTCTCCAACTGATTCTTCATTTCCACCACGTAGCGCGTCAGTTCGATATCGTTGGATTTGCTTCCCATAGTGTTTATCTCGCGGTTCATTTCCTGAGACAGAAAATCGAGTTTTCTGCCCTGCGGCTCGTCGCTTTCGAGACACGTTACAAACTGGTTTATATGAGACGACAAACGCGAAATTTCCTCGTTGATGTCGGCTTTATCCGCAAAAAATGCTACCTCGTTCAAAAGACGCGCTTCATCCACCGGCACTTCCTTCAATACTTCGGATATGCGCTGCCGCAATTTTGCCCTGTAATCTTCCACAACGACCGGCGCGCGTTTTATAACTTTCTCCAAAGCCGCAACTATGGTAGCTACAAGACCGGTAAGGTCCGCTTTTATCGAAGCGCCTTCGATAACGCGCATTGCGTCGAGACTGCGCACAGCTTCCGCCGCCGCTTCGCGCGTGACGTCTTTTATAAGTTCCGGATCGTCTTTCAACGGTTGCAACGAAACCACGTCGGGAAAACGCAATAATGCCGTAGAGCCCATATCGCCGTCAAGCATGAACTCGTCGCGCAATTTTTTGGACGCTTTTACGTATTCGGCGGCAAGAGACAAATCGAGTTTAAGTTCGGCGTTTGCTCCCGAAACGTTTTCGTACGAAAAATATACGTCAACGCTGCCCCTTTTTACGGTGCGCCCTATCTCTTTGCGGATGATCTCGTCGCACACTGCAAACGATTTTCCGAGACGCGAATTTATTTCCAGATAGCGATTGTTTACGGCTTTGATCTCGATCGTAACGGTCTTGCCGTCGCGCGAGCACACGCCTTTACCGTATCCCGTCATGCTTTTCATACGCAAAGTCCCTTCTTTTTTACGCTGAGGTCTATAATTGCTTATCGCCGACCGCCGTCTACGCGGTAATTTTACCGCAACGACATGCCGTCAAACAAAACCACTTTAACAGTATAACATTTTATTTGATATTTTTCAAGCGTTTATCAGCTCGGTAAACTCTTTATCATCTATTATTTTTTTGCCAAGCCTCAACGCTTTTTCGAGTTTACTGCCGGCGTCCTCTCCGGCGATAACGATATCAACGTCCTTGGATACCGTATCCGATACTGTTGCGCCCTTTTTACGCAGAAGTTCCGCAGCCGCCGAACGCGGCATAGATATCTTTCCCGTAAGCACCACCTTCTTTCCGGCAAAGAATCCCTCTCCCGCATCCGCTTTGTAAACCGGCGAGATACCCAGTCTTTTGAACCGCTCTATAAGTTCGGAATGTCGTTTGAAATAGCCCGTTATGCTTTGCGCCACGATGTCGCCTATCTCCGGAACGGCGACAAGCTCATCAAACTCCGCGGACATTATCGCGTCTATGCTCCCGAATTTTTCCGCAAGGTCGCGCGCGGCGACTTTGCCGACGTTGGGAATACCCAAAGCGTTTATAAAATGCGGCAGATCGGCATTTTGGCTGGCTTCCACCGAATTTAAAAAATTCGTTATCTTTTTTTGTTTGAATCCGTCGAGCGAAACGAGTTGTTCTTCGCGCAATTCGTAAATGTCCGCAACCGAACGCACGCCGAGTTTTTCGTACAGCTGGAAAACCGTTTTATCGCTCACGCCGTCTATATCCATGCAGTCCTTAGACGCGAAATGTTCTATCCTGCCGCATATCTGTGGCGGACATCCTTCGTCGTTGGGACAAAATATGTGCGCTCCGGATTCGTACAATTCGGCGCCGCATGCGGGACAAGTCTTAGGCGGCGATACGTCGTCTCCGCCTCTGTCTTCCGCAATACCGAGTATCTCGGGAATAACGTCGTTACTGCGCCTTATAAACACCGTGCTACCACTTTTAACTTTCTTTCTTTGTATGTCTCCGTAATTATTGAGAGTCGCCTTGGATATCGTAGCGCCGCACAACTCGACGGGTTCCAATATTCCGAGAGGCGTCAATTTTCCGGTGCGTCCGACCTGCCAAACGATATCTTTAAGTACGGTAGACGTTTCCTCCGCTTCGAATTTGTAAGCTATTGCCCAACGCGGAAACTTATCGGTGTATCCAAGCTTTTCGCGGAGCGCGAAATCGTCCACCTTTACCACCATTCCGTCTATAAGAAAATCAAGAGTAGAGCGGTCTACGTTCCGTATTATGTCTATGATCTCCTCCATGGAATCGGTCTTCCACAATTCGCCGGTTTTAAAACGCTGTTCCCTCAAAAAGTCTATCGACGCCGCCTGCGTCGGCAAATTGCCGTCGCTCATATAATTTACGTTATAAAACAAGATATCGAGATTGCGTTTTGCGGTCACCTTCGGATCGAGATTCCTGATAGCACCCGCCACTCCGTTGCGCGGATTTTTCAGCGGCTCGTCGGCGGTCCTGTTGTACTTATTGAATGCGCTCCAACGCATTATCCCTTCGCCCTGCGCTTCTACCGTGCCTTTATAAGGAATCGACGCAGGAATTGACTTTATAGTGTTTACCTGAGCGGTAACGTCCTCGCCAACGCTGCCGTTGCCGCGGGTAGACGCGCACTTGAATATTCCGTTTTCGTACGTCAAGCACAACGTCAATCCGTCGAGCTTGTATTCCAACGTATAAACCGCTTTTCCGCCGTTTGCCTTTTGTATCTTTTCGTCAAAAGCGCGAAGCTCGTCAAAGTCGTTGCATTTATCCAGACTGTACAATTTACGTATATGTTCATGCTGTCTAAACGCCTTTACCGGCTCGCCGCCTATTTTACGGGTAGGTGAATTCGGTAGTACTCTACCTTCCGACCTTTCCAAAGCGGTAAGTTCGTCGTACAATACGTCGTATTCCGAATCGGAAACTATCGGGTCGTCCAATACGTAATAATGAAAGGCGTAATCGTTTAAGATATCCACCAATTCTTTCATTCTGTCCATTGACAAATCACTCTCCGGAGCAAAGTTTAAGCGGTGCGTATTCAAGCGCCAGCGTAATTTTACCGACCTTTGCAAACGATACCTGGGCATATTTGCCGTTATGTTCGTCCGTAACCGTAACGATGACTCCCTTCCCGAATTTGGGATGCGTCACCTCGGCACCCGCAACAAACGCCGACATATCTCCCGTCTGTTTGGCAGGGGCAACCGCCGGACGTTGGGTCATGGGTTTGGGGTTGGGCTTGGATACGGCGTCGCCCGTACTTACCGACGACATGCCGTATTCTATACGACGGGGCGCATAGCCTATCTCTTGATATGCCGAAACTATGCCGGCCTCTTTAAGAAACCGCGACGAAAACATTTGCTTTCTTTGACCGTATATAAAACGCGTTGACGATTGCGAAACAAACAATCGTTCTCTCGCCCGCGTTATGGCGACATAAAACAGTCTGCGTTCTTCCTGCTCGTTATCCTTGGAATCGAGACGCACAATGGGAAATATGCCTTCTTCCATTCCCACTATGTACACAACTTTCCATTCGAGTCCCTTCGCGCTGTGAACAGTGGCTATGCTAACGTAATTGCCGTCGTCCATTTCCTCGGTATCGGAATACAAACTTATCATTTGCAGATAATCTCCGAGGTCAGCGCCCTCGTTATTTTCTTCAAACTGCTTTACCGACGCGACGAATTCTTCTATATGCATTATACGGTTGCGGCCTTCTTCTCCTCCGTCACCGTATAAAACGTTAAGATCGAGAGCATTTACCAGATACACCACAAGATCGGTAATCGTACAGTTTTTCTTTTTTTCGTATAACGCTCTCAGCAAAGTCGCAAAACCTGCCATTTTTTTTATTACGGGAGCGGGCAGATCGGAATTTGTCTCGATATCCAGTATTATATCCAGCATCCCGCGCCTTGTCACGGCTCCGTAATTGCGCACCTGGGCTATTGTGCCGTCGCCTATGCCACGTTTGGGAAAATTGATTATACGCATTAGCGCTTCGTTATCGTCGGGATTGGCAAGCACTTTGAGATACGCCAAAATATCTTTTATCTCTTTACGCTCGAAGAATTTGAATCCGCCGAATATTTTATGGGGTATTCCGTACTGTATAAGTTTTTCCTCGAACGGACGCGTTGTAGCGTTGAGCCTCATAAGTATGGCGCAATCCGAAAATTTATATCCGCCGTTTCGCACAAGCCCTATTATACTGCTTACCACTGCGGTCGCTTCCTCGTTTTCGCCGCCCGCGCGCAAAAACTCTATCGGCTCGCCGTCGCCGTTATCAGTCCAAAGCGTTTTTTCCAAACGTGAAGTATTATGCTTTATAAGCGTGTTCGCGGCGGATAAGATATTCCGAGTAGAACGGTAATTCCGTTCCAACTTATAAACGCGGCTATCGGGAAAATCCTGCGTAAAGTTGAAAATGTTGCGAAAATCCGCGCCGCGCCATCCGTATATACACTGATCCTCGTCTCCCACGGCAAATACGTTTCCGTACTTTGCTCCGATGAGACGGACCAAAGCATACTGTATAGTATTGGTGTCTTGGAATTCGTCGACGTGTATATACATAAAACGATTCTGACAATATGAAAGCGCGTCTTCGTCCTGTAACAGCAATCTGTAAGTAACCAACAAAAGATCGTCGTAATCGAGAGCATTATTACGTTTAAGCTCTTTTTCATACTCGGAGTATATCACCGATATTTCGTCGATGTTATCGTAATACTCGTACTGTTTTTTGTATTCGTCGACGGACATTCCCGAATTTTTCGCGTCCGAAATGCTCCACATCGCTTTTTTATGCAAATCGTCTATCTCGTATTCGCGCGCCTTAATTATATTTTTTACAACGCGCTCCTTCTCGTCTTCGCCGTATATCGAAAAATTCTTATTGTATCCGATCCTGTCTATAAACCGCCTTAATATCCGCACGCACATGGAATGAAAAGTCGAAATAAGCATGCCGTCGACAACGTCGCCGAGCATATTAGACAAACGCTCACGCATTTCGTTCGCCGCTTTATTAGTAAACGTTATGGCAAGGATACGATAAGGGTCGACTCCTTTTTCGTTTACGAGATACGCTATCCTGTGTGTTAAAAGGCGGGTCTTGCCGCTGCCGGCGCCCGCCGTTACCAAAACCGCACCCTCGGTATCGAGTACCGGTTTTTTCTGTTCTTCATTAAGTTCGTCAAGTAAAAAGCTCATTTTACATGCTCCGTTCGGCGCAAAAACACCGCCTTTGTCCGTACGGAAATTCTACCATATCAAAGCCGTAAAGTCAACCGCTTTTGCCGGCGCGCTCGCGGTAATAGCGTTCGCGCATTTCTCTGAATTTCTGCGAAAGCTGTAAAATATATCTTTGACGATTGTTCTCATCCAGTTTTTCGAATTCCTTGCGGTCTATCAATTGCCCTATCGGATTGAGCGTGTTTTCGTCATGCTCCAAAATCGAGCAAACTTTATTGTAAAACAACTCCTCCTTAGTCGCATTATCCGCATCGAGCGCTTTATGCTCGTCGCGCAACACTCTCTCATGTTGCAAATCGTGAACAAGACGTTCGCCGTCGGCGCTCTTTCCGAGTTCCGCAAGCGCCCTTTGCTTTTCTTCGTACATGCGTTGCCAGTATCCCATTTTAAGTCGTTGTTTGGCAAGCAACGCCCGCTTTTTAAGCTCGCTGTACTCGTAATTGCTTTTATCGGCCATTTTTGTCCTCCCGTGAATGTTATTGTAATAATTATAACATGACAGCGGAGTCTTGCAACAACTTCGACAAAAGCAGACATTGTTCGTAAAACAATTTGCGATCATAAGGCATAAACAAAAAAAGAACGTATCCTTAACCGAATACGCTCTTTATCCTATTAACCTTTGGAACCGCGTTTACGGGCGGCTTCCGACTTTTTCTTTCTGCGGACAGACGGCTTTTCATAATGTTCTTTGCGTCTCATATCGCCCATAATGTTATCTTTTTGGCATTTGCGCTTAAAACGTTTGAGCGCGCTGTCGAGCGACTCGTTTTCGCCTACCTTGATAACGGACATATCTTACACCACCTTTGCTCCGAGAACCTTTATTTTACCAGTAAATTATACCCAAATAACTGCCGTGTGTCAAACGTTTGACGCGGTTTTCGCATTTATAATTCCGGAAAATCCATTTTTTGTCCGCCGAGAATATGGATATGCAGATGAAAAACGGTTTGTCCGGCATCGTCTCCCTGATTGATGACCAAACGATAACCTCCGTCAAGGCCCAATTCGCCGGCAAGAGATGGAATAGTCGCAAGTATTTTTGCAAGATCGTCCCTGTCCGAGTCGGTCATTTCCGATAGAAGTTTGTAATGCTTTTTCGGGATAGCCAGATAATGCAGTTTGGCTTTCGGCTCTATATCCCTGATTATTATCATACGTTCGTCTTCGTAAAGTCGTTCGGAAGGTATCTCGCCCGCCTCTATCGCACAAAAAACGCAATTATTTTTCATAGTGTACCGCTTTTACTCCTTCTTTATATAAATTTTTCAAAATTACTTTTTCCATTCCGCCTACAGGAACGTTTGAATAGACTTTTATATAGTTGGACGTATACCCGACTGTCATTCCGTCTTCCGATGTTTCGGCATATACCTCGTACTCCGATCCGAATCTGTCGGCGTAAAATCCGTTTCGCAGTTCCCGAGCGATATTTCCCAAACGCGCGGCGCGCGCCTGGCGAACCGACTTATCCGTCTGCGGAAAAGAATACGCTTTTGTCCCTTTTCTTTCGCTGTACGGAAACACGTGTATATCCGCAAAACGCACTGCACGTACAAAATCTTCGGTCTCGACCGCTTCGCTCTCTGTCTCGCCGCCGAATCCCGCTATCAAATCGGTAGTTATGCCGGCGTCCGGAAACACCTTGCGTATCTTTTCCACCTTGTTGAGATAATACTCAGGCGTATATTTGCGATTCATTCGTTTAAGCACGCTTGCGCTGCCGCTTTGCAACGACAGGTGGAAATGATCGCAGAATCCGCTTTCCGCCATCGCGTCCAGCAATTCGTCGTTTATCACGGTACATTCAAGCGACCCTATCCGCTTGCGGATATTGACGCCGCCCAGTCTGCGCACAAGCGAAACCAGGCTCTCGCCGATATCCGAGCCGTACGACGAAGTATCTATGCCCGTAAGCACTATCTCTTTTGTGTGCTCGGCGGCAACGCGCGCTTCCTCCGCTATACTTTCGATACTTCTGCTGCGACTGCGACCTCTGAGATACGGAATAATACAATACGAGCAAAAGTTGTTGCAACCGTCCTGTATCTTTATGTAACCGCGCGTTTTAGTGTGATACGGGCTTAAATCGTCTTCGTACTTTACAGGCGGCGCGGATACGATATTTACCGCTTTATGCGGCGCCGAGTCCGCCAACACGCGCTCTACAAGATCATTTTTACCGCCGGTACCGGATACTATCAAAACGTTTTGTTTGGCGCAAAACGCTTCCGCATCGTTCTGACTGCTGCAACCGCAAATGTACACCGACGCGTCTTTATTGAGTTTAAGAACGCGCGACACGGTCTGGCGCGATTTACGGTCGGCTTCGGCAGTGACCGAACAAGTATTTATTATGTAGATATCCGCAGGCTCAAGTTTATCGGTAGCGTCTAAGCCGCGTGCCCGCAACGCGGTTATCATAGACTGCCCTTCACACTGGTTGACTTTGCAACCCAAAGAAAATACCACGGCTTTCATCGCCATTGCTCCAATTCGTACATTACGACTGACAACACCGCAATGTTTGCCGTCTCGGCACGCAATATGCGTTTTCCGAGCGTTACGGGAACTACTCCGGCATTAGTCAACGCCAACGTCTCGTCGTCGGCAAAGCCGCCTTCCGAACCCACAACGACGGCCACCGATTTAACGGCGCTTTTATCTATAGCGGTCAAAAATCCCTTCAAAGATAATTCCCGCGCGTTTTCGTAAGGAAATACGACAAGATCGAAACCCCCGAGCATACAAGGTATATCTTTGAAATTTATCGTATCGCGCACAATCGGGACCATGCTCCGTCCGCACTGTTTGGCGGCTTCCGCCGCAATTTTGTTCAAGCGTTCGGTTTTAACTACGCGCTCGTGATTTTGAACGAATTTTGTTATTACCGGGTAAATTTCGCATGCGCCGAGCTCGGTAGCTTTTTGCACAACCAAATCGTTTTTATCGCCTTTCATGACCGACATAAACAACGTTACCGAAATATCCGGCTCGCTCTCGTTGCGCACTTTTTCGCGTAAAGTCAACAATGTTTCGTTTCGACGTATATCTTTTATTGTGCATATGCGATCATAGCCGTCGCCGGCGCACAATATGACATTATCGCCGGGGCGCGCACGTAAAACCAGCGATAAATGTTTATGCTGTTCTCCCGAAAGAACAGGCGGATCGGTTACTTTATCCACAAAAAATCTTTTCATTTCTTCTTCCACATCATGCCTTGCCATTCGCCGTCTGTCTCCTGCGAAACAAGCTCGAACTTTTCGGAATAGGCCTTTTTCACTTCCTCCGCGCGAGAATTGATTATACCGCTCATAACGACATATCCGCCGTCTTCAACCGCGGCGAAAAAGCCGTTTTTTAAGCTGATAAGAACGTCGGCGGTTATATTGGCGAGCAGTACGAAAAATTCGTTTTGAACGTTATCAGGCAATGAACCTTGCACGACAACGGCTTTTTTCTCCACGCCGCTCGCCGCGCAGTTTTTAAGCGTCGCGCGTACGGCCTGTTCGTCTATATCCGCCATAAAGCAACTGTCCGCGCCGAGTTTGAGCGCTGCGACTCCCAATATCCCGCTGCCGCACCCTATGTCCGCGCATCTCTTTCCCGCTACATCCAGCCGCTCTAAAAATTTCAGGCACAATTTTGTGGTCTCGTGACTGCCGGTACCGAAAGCCATGCCGGGATCGATATACACAGGCGACTTTTCTCCCGCGTAACTATGCCATTGCGGTACTATGACTATTTTATCGAGTTCTATGGGAACGTAATACTTTTTCCACTCGTTTTCATAATCAGCCGGATCGATCTTTTTCAAATCGAGTTCGAGAGGTCCCGCGTTTGCTCCGTTGATTGCTTTGAATACGTTCAGTTTTTCTATCAGCGGCGCAAAATCGTGATCTTCGGGATAATAGCCGCTTACGTATACCGCTTCGTCCGCGTTATCGTACAAGGATTCGTCCGCGTAATCCCACGTATGCTCCGCCAAAACCTTTTTTATATCCTCGTGATCGGCGACGCTTACCCCCTCGCTTCCGCACTCTATCAAAAGTACCGACACCGTGTCGGCATATTCTCCGGTAGTGGTAACTGTGGCTTGATAGTACTTCATAACGCTCCCTTTTGCATACGCGCAAAAAGTCCCTAAAAAATTTTAGGAACTCTTTTAACGCTTATTTACCTTTGAAAAATTCTTTGGCTTTATCGTATTGGTCCGGCTTTAACGAATCATGCAATTCTTTTATCTTGTTTTTCTGGTCTTTGGAAAGATTTTTAGGCAGTTCGATATCTATCGTTACAAGCAAATCTCCCGTCATGCCTTTTTTCGTATTCTCGATGCCGTGTCCTTTGAGTTTGAACGTAGTGCCGCTTTGAGTGCCTTCGGGCAACGGAAACGCGACTTTCGCGCCTTTTAACGTGGGCACGTATATCTTGTCGCCGAGCAGCGCCTGGGTAAATGTGATGGGAACTTCCACCGCAAGATCCAGCCCCTTACGTTTGAAAAACTTGTGCGGCATCACGTTTATCATCAAAACGAGATTGCCGGACTTAGTGCCGTTGCGACTGCGCTCGCCTTCTCCGGGCACCGTCATTATCTGATTGGGTTCTATGCCGGCCGGGAAAGTTATACGCAGAGTAGTGTTCTTCCTTAAAAGCCCTCTGCCTCCGCACGACGGACAAGGTTCTTTGACTATCCTGCCCGTTCCGCCGCAAACGTTACACGCCTTCATGCTTACAACTCTGCCGAAAGGCGTTTCCTGCGCAAAACGCACCTTACCGGTACCGCCGCAGTTATTACATTTAACATATTGAGTGCCGCCTTTGGCTCCCGTCCCGCGACAAGCCGAACATGGCTCGAAACGGTTTACGGAAATATCTTTGGCAACACCGAACGCCGCTTCCTCGAAAGTAAGCGTAACGTTCATGGAAATATCGCCGCCGCTCGACGCTCCGCCGGATTCCTTGGCCTGCCCGTTGAACATATTGACGAAATCGTCAAAGAACGAGCCTCCTCCGCCGAAGTCGCCCGCGCCTCCGCCGCTTCCGCCGGACGACGGACGGTCGTATGCCGCGCGCTTTTGCGGATCGCTCAAAACCTCGTAAGCCTCGTTGACCTCTTTAAAAAGATCGGCGACAGCCTTATCACCCGGATTTAAGTCCGGGTGATATTTTTTGGCGAGTTTGCGGTACGCAGACTTTATCTCGTCGTCGGTTGCGGTCTTGGATACTCCCAAAACTTCATAATAAGATTTTGCCATTACACAGTTTACCTTTATCAACGCGCCACGGCGCGTTCAACGCTTTTAACTATTACTGATTGTCGTCTACGACTTCGGCGTCTTCGACAACTACGTCGTCGCCTGGATTCGCAGTAGCGTCTCCCGCAGCTCCGCTTTCGTACAACTTGGTAAATATGCCGTTGCTGAGCTTTTGCAGACTGTCCACCGCGTCGGTTATGGCTTCAAGCTCGTCGGTCTTGATTACTTCGCGCACGTTAGCCATTTCTTTTTCAAGCTCCTCTTTATCCGAAGGAGATACGGACG
>CATKCE010000102.1 GCA_949744905.1 uncultured bacterium | reverse complement strand
TTGCGTTTCGCCGTCGATTTAGAACCGCTTTTCTGCGAAGACTTGCCGCTCTTTGCGCGCGACGATGACGATTTTTTGGGAGCGGGAACCGTCTCGGGCGTTTCCTCAACGAATCCGGCAAGTTGGTTGAGTTCAGTCTTCAAATCGCTTATAGAGCGGGAAAGCGCGCCGTCGTCGCTGTTATCGCGTTCGGCGATAGCGCCTATCTCGTCTTTCAAACGCGCGATCTCGCGCAAAATAGTCTTGCTGTCGTTGGAGGAGTTCTTCTTATTTATCTCCTCGCGAAGCGAAGCCAATTCTTTGAGAACCGCGCTGTTATCCACCGTTACCGTAGCGGCACGGTTACGCGCCAGTTCGGCTTTTAAGCTCTCGAACTCGCTGCGTATATCGTCTCCGGCAACAGGTACCGAAAGCGACGATGCGATCTCGGATTTCAACGTTTCGATCTCGTCGCTGAGCCGTTCGTTGGAAGCCTGGCTGATATAAACATTTTGACGCTCCAACAGATGCGCCATCTCCGACATAAAGTTGAGCGTAGTCGCGTCGGCTTCACGCTGGTTGGCAAGTTCTTCTTTAAGCGCGGCAAGCTCGTTTAATATGACATTATTGTCAACGGTATCGGAGCTTGCTTTGAGGGCGGCAAGTTCTTTGCGTATCTCGTCAAAGCGAGCTTCGGTCTTTTCGCTGTCGTCCACGGCAAGATTCGTAAGTTTATCCTTCATGGACGCCAATTCTTCGCTGATAGCGCCGGTCTCGTCGGCTTGCTTAATAAGGGCGATCTCGTCCCGCAATGCCGATATTTCGTCAAGAATTATGTTGTTGTAACTCTCGTATACGACTTCGTTGCTCGTACCGTCGTTTACGTTAGCCATGCTGATCGCGAACAACTGGTCGCGCAAAGATTGAACTTCCGCGACAAGTTCTTCCTTCGACTTGTCTTCCCGAGGCGCGGAACGCATTTTGTCCATTTCGTCTTTGAACGCCTGGAATTCGTCGCGCAACGCAAGCACTTCGTTGATTATGCTGAGATCGGGTTCTTCCTTTATGGCGCGCACATCCTCTTTTATGGCATCTATGCTCTCCATGATAACCGCGTTTTCATCGGACGAAGACGCGCCCTCGCGCATGCGCTCCAATTCTTCCCTAAGCCCCAGTATCTCGTTGAGAAGCGTGGTGTCTGTCTCGGGCTCGGCGGCAACAGGCGCCGCGGCAAGCTGCTCTCTGAGCGCGGAAACTTCGTCTCTTAAAGACAGCACTTCTTCGAGCAAAGCGGTATCGGGTTCTGCTGAGACCGCGGACGGCGCGGCGCTCATTTGCTCGCGCATAGCCGCAATTTCCTCGCGGAGCGACAATACTTCTCCGAGCACGGCGGTATCGGGCTCTACCTCGGAAGTTGCCGGCATATTCGCAAGGCGGTCGCGAATGTCGGCAAGTTGTCCGTTAACTTCGGATAAATCGACTTTGACGTTGCTTTCCGCGCTTCTGCCGCTTTCGTCGTCTATCGCTATTCCGCCCACAGCCAAAGCCTGCAAATCGGCAAGTTGGTCTTTAACGCTGCGGAGTTCTTCTCCGACATCGGGACTGACAGCTGAAAGTTCTTCCAGCTTTTCGCCTATCATAGCGTACAACTCATTCTTAAACGCTTGCATTTCGTCGGCAAACGCCGCTTTTTCGGCCTGCGCATCGCTTTCGCGTTCGGCGGCGGCAGTCTCGTTTGCCGTAACCATATCGATCTTAAGCGCTTCGACTTCGCCTTTTACGTTGATTATCTCGTCGAGAACTACATTAAGCTCGTTAGACACTGCGGAATCGCGTTCTACTCCGTCGTCCGCTATAGTAGTCCTGCGCGAGATCATGTCTTTGATTTCGGAAAGAGCGTTCTTTATATCGTCGATCTCACCCGCTTGTTCCGCAAGATTTTCTATCTTTATGTTGTCGATTTCGTTATGGAGACCGGTAAGTTCATCCAAAATAACGGAGATATTTTCGTCTGCGACCGCTGTGGCGGGTTGAATATCGTCTTGTGTGGATACGATATTAGTTACATCGTCTTTATAAGACTGTATTTCGTCGCGCAACGATACTATTTCGCTGAGCAACATGTTGACTTCGTCGCTCGTAGGCGCTCCGGTAGACCCGATAACAACGCTTTCTCCGTCCGATCTTATGGCTTTGATGTCCGATACGTCGGCTTTCAATTCCATCAAATCGCCTTTCAGTCCTTCGAGTTCCGCGGCTACATCGTTATTGTCAAGAATCCTTGCGGTCTTTACGTCTTCGCGCAACGAGAGTATCTCCGCCACGGTATCGTACTCGTCAAGCGACGCAAGTTTTTCTTTTATCGAGGCAATGTCGTCCATTATCAAAGACAATCCCTCGCTGGCCAAAGTATCGCTCAAATTGTCTTCTTCGGGCGTCGTTTCGATGTTTGCTTCTATCTGGTTGCGTATAAAGGTTATATCGTCCTGCATGCGAACGATATCCGACATATTGTCGGCCTCGTCCGAACTATTGTTTACGGCAATGCCGGCTATACTGTCGGCAATCATTCCGAGCTGGGCGGACAGACTTTCGGTCTGATCCTGCTGGGCGGTTTCCAATCCGCTGAGACGCTCGCGCAAAGCGGCTATCTCGTTAAGCAGTTTATTCTGTTCTTCTTCGGTTGCCGATACTGCTTCAAGACTTTGTTCAAGCTCTTTTAAGTGCACCTGCTCTTTGATCTCGGCAAGCGCGCTCAATATTTCTCCGTTGGACTGCTCGAACGCGTTGCGCATTTCATCGGCTTTGGCGGATATGGCAACGATCTCGTCGTAAGCGTTTGATTCGACCTGCTCGCCGTCCGACGGAGGCGTAAGCTGTTCGAGTATGCGGTTAAGATCGTCGACTATAACGTTCTGATTATCGGCGGCAAGCAGTCCGTTGGCATTTATCATATCTTCCAACGCCGCGCTCTTTTCTTTGAGCTCGTCGATAGCCGCCGATATTCCCTGCTGCGCTTCGGCAATACCGCGTCCGCTTTCTTCGTAAGCGGTAAAGCGGTCGGCAGATTCGTTTCCGGCAACCTGCAAATCGGCTATCATGGTTTCAAGCGCGCCCATGCTTTCCGTAAACTGCGCTTGCAGACCGTCGAGTTTATCGACTATGTCCTGATTCTCCACTCCTCCGTCGACTTGCTCGCCGAGGCGTCTTTCGACTTCGGCTCTTACAAAGGCTATATCTTCAAGCAGTTTTGCGCGGTCGGCGGAACTGAGTTCGCGGTTTTCTTCGTATGCCGTACGGAAGTCCACGATACCGTCAAGTACCGCGCCCGAAAGATCGGAAGCCGACAATCCGTCGACCGCCGCTTTGACTTCGTCGAGTTTTACGGTGAGTTTTTCGGCTATATCGCCATCTACTGCGGACAAATCGTCGTACAGTTTATCGAACTGTGTCGCGATGTCATCGTACAGTTTATCGAATTGGGCTACGGGATTGACCGACTCCGGCAATGCTATGATATCCGCACGCAGGTCGTTTATCTGAGCCGCCAATTCATCCTGCCGTGCAATTTTTTCTTTGATCTCGGCAAGGTCGGCGAAAACCTGTTCTTTATCTTCGGCACTGAGAATACCTTCAAGTTTCCCGCCTATCTGGTCGACTATCTCGGCTGCGCGCGCCGAAATATCGTCGGAAATATTTGCATCGCCTGTCTGTATCGCCGAAACGATATCTTCCGATACAAAGTTAGCGGTTTGGTCGTCGTACCGCTCGGGCACAACCTCGGCAATATTCTCGACCTGTCCGTCGCTTAACCTGTTTTCGATAGACGACAGTCTGCCGATTATATTGGTAAGATTGCCGCGTATATCGCTCTCGAATTCATCCAAATCGACTTTCGCGCTCAACGCTGTCAACATTGCGCGAAGCTGTTCGAGTTCTTCGGTTACATTAGCGGCGGAAACGTTGCCGACGACGACCTCTTGTTGCGAGGTCGCGGCTACGTCGTCGGACGCGGCGGCATTCTTAGCCGGAGCAGCGGCGATGGCGGCGCTCATCTCATTTACTGCGCGGATAAGGTCATCAAGCCGGTCGGAAACGGCATCGCCCTCGCTGAAAGTCACTGCGTCCGACGTAGGCAAAGGCATAGCCGGCGAATACGAAACGATGTCGCCCACCGTAAGCGAAGCAAGTTCGTTTATAAGTGCTTTAACTTCCGCCTCCACGGTATGTTTATCTGCCTCGGAAGCGTTTGCGCGCGCGCTGTTCGCCGAAAGAATATCGTCGTATATGCCGCTGACGGCGGTCACGTTTTTTGCGCCTTCGGCATCGTTTACCGCAGATATCATTTCGGGCAGGAATTCGATAACGCTATCCAAATTTTCGCGTCTCACTCTCTCGGCAAAAGCAAGATACTTATTTACGGCATCCTTTTTCGCCGCCGGAATGGTGATCTTGCCGGTTGCGGTAGCAAAAGAACATAACGAATCGAATACGCCGCGGTCAAGTTGCGTATCCATAAGTTCTTTGAGAACTATGTCGTATGCGCAGATCGCGTCGGCGGTAATAAAGTCCTGCGCGTTTACCGATGCGGCAAAATTCTCGACAGCCTCCAACTTCATACGGAAATCGGAACTGTTGGCAATGGTCGCATGTAACAAGTCAAGCTCGGTATAAGTCTTTAACGACATATTGACAAGCGATTGTTGGTTGGGGTCGCTGGATCCGAGCATGCCTTTAAGCTCGTACACCGAACGCATTATCTCGGTAAGATCGACCTTTCCACCATCGGTCTTTATGCGCGAAAGTTTATTGATAAGTTTTTTATCTACGGTACTTCCCGCGCTTTCTCCGATAGCGGTCTTAAGCGCCGCTACCGATGCGGAGATTTCCGTTAACGCGTCCGAGTAATTTATGTTTGCGCATTCCGGCCTCGCTTTAAGCAAGTCCAGCGATTCGCGTACGCCAGCAAGAGCCTTGTCGAGTTCGGCGGACACCGAGACCGCCTCCAACTTGTTTTTTACTTCGGCTATTTCCGAAAGAATTTTCGCATCCGAATCGCGAGTAGAACGCAAAAGAGTCTCGTTTATGCCCAGCAATTTGCCGAGTTCCTTTCCGTTCGACTGTCCCTCGGACAAAAGCGCGGCAGGCTGCCCGCCTGCCAAGGCGGGACGCTTTTCGGGCTGTTGAAGTTCTTCGACGCGTTCGTTCAAACGCTTTATCTCCGAAAGGAACTGCGCCTCGTTTTGACGCTTATCTCGTTCCATTTCCTCTTTGAGGCGGCTCAATTCCTCATGCATAGACTGCGAATTCTGAGTCTTTGACAACTCGTCTCTCAAACGCGAAATCTCGTTGTACATAACAACTTCGTTATTGTTCTGCTGAGGAAAACCGAACAGGATATGCGGCTGTATCCCGGGATACGGTTGAGGTTGCTGTACCGCCGGAGGATTCGCCATGCCGCGTTTTAACTCAGCAAGTTCGTCAAGCACCTGATTGAGTCGGTCGTCGTAATACTGGTCGTCGTAGCCTTCGTCGTAATCGTCGTATTCTTCGTCGTAAGGCTCCTCGTCATCGTATTCTTCGTCGTCGTACTCTTCTTCGTACTCCTCGTCGTCGCCGTCGTCGTATTCCTCGTCGCGTTCGATCACTTCTTCTTCGTACTCGTCGTAATCGTCGGACTCGTCCGCCATGGAAAGCTTATTCAATTCATCATCATACATGTTTTTCATATTATCTGTCACGCCTCTTTCCTTTTTTAATTTTTAGGTGCCGGTCCTCTTCCGGTAGGTCTGCCGGGCCTTGCGCCGGGACGTGCTCCCGGACGCGGTCTCGCGCCGGGACGTGCCGCAGGACGCGGTCTTGCGCCGGGACGCGCCGCAGGTCTCGCACCGGGACGCGCTCCCGCTCTTGCGCCCGGTCTCGCTCCGGCTCTCGCGCCCGATTTCTTGGGAATGCGGTTAACACGCTCGGTAACTTTTTTGACTATCCTACGCGGCTTTTGATTCGCCAGTTTTTTATAACGCGATAGCTCGGCGGCGTGGCTGGCGTCATCCATGGATTTGACCAACAAGTCGTTAAGCTCGGTAGAGGTTTTTTCGTCCTCGTCCAAAGCAAGCTGAATCGCGTAGAATTTTTCACGCAACGCGTTGCCTTGGTCTTCCTCGGTAATGTTTTTCAATTCGCCGCGCAGTATTGCGATCTCCGCTTTACGCTTGGCGACTTTTTCCTCTATGCGGGCTTTGACCTTGGCTTCTTCCTCGGCGGCGCGCTGAGCTTCTTCTTCAGCCTCTTTACGCGCCTTTTCGGCCTCTTCCTCGGCAAGACGCTTGTTTTCTTCGGCTTCCTTACGTACCCGCTCGGCTTCTTCCTCCGCTTCTTTACGCGCCTTTTCGGCCTCTTCCTCGGCAAGCCGTTTGCTTTCTTCGGATTCAAGCCTTAATCGTTCGGCTTCCTCCTCAGCGAGACGCTTGCTTTCCTCGACCTCTTTACGAGCACGCTCGGCTTCTTCCTCAGCGGCTCTGCGGGCGTCTTCGGCTTCCTGCTTGGCTCTCTCGATTTCCTCCTGAGCTTCAAGCCGCACTCTTTCGGCTTCCTCGCGGGCCTTTTGTTCGGCTTCCTCGCGAGCGGCCGCGGCTTGCAATTCCGCTTCTTCACGCGCTTTTTCGGCTTTTTCCAATGCCTCTTGCGCCAATCTTTCCGCTTCGGCGCGGCTTTCTTCCGATGCGCGTTGCGCGTCGGCCACCGCCTTTTCCGCCTCCTGCTGGGCTATCTGCGCCTGAAGCTTCGCTTGCTCTATGGCGTTTTTCTGTTCTTCCAATATCTTTTTGAGGTTTTCGGCTTCTATCTTCTTTCTGTCCTGGGATATGACGCCGCTTCCGGAAGTGATCAAATCGAGAGGATTGATACCGGTGCTCGCCTCGTGGTAACGCTCGGTCACGGCGGCAAAGTCTTCCTGCGCCTTCGCCAATTCCGCGCGCGCACCGTCTATCTCCGCTTCGCCCTGCGTCCTGCGCTCGAGGTTTGCCTTGATACCTTCCGCCTTGACTTCCTCATACGCTTTACTCAGGTTGTCGACTTCTTCCTGCAACGACATCTGTTCCATAGTCAAGTTCAACTTTTCATCGTCGTCGGAAGACGCTTCGATCTTCGCATTGATCTCATCCAAGCGCGCCTTGGCGTTTTCCAACGCTTCTTCGGCAGCCTGCACACGCTCGGCGACGTCCGACGCCGCTTCTACGACCGACGAATCGAGATCATTCACAAGAGAATCGCATACGCTCTGCCAATGCGCGACCGCTTCTTCGCAACGCGCTTTTTCTTCTTCTACCTGTTTCAGCATCTTATCGAGTGCGATATTGCCGATTATCACGTCCTCAGCAGCAATAACGTCTTCCAACTCGATAGCTTCCTGATCGATAAACTCGTTGGCTTTGCGACGGACCGACGCCATCTCTATGCCCTTATTGGTCTTTAAAGTAGTATTAGCAGTGGCATTGCGGTCCAATTCGGATATTTCTTTATTTATAGCTCTTATACGCTCGCTCAATTCGTTGATCTTGGCGGAATCGGTAGTGGCAAGCAATTCGTTCTGGAGAGTGGCGACAGCCGTTTTGCGCGAATCTTTCTCGGACGCGACGCCGGCAACGGTCTCCGCCAACTCCTTGATCTCGCCGTCAAGTACGTTTACGGTACGCATCATGGGATTGAGCACTTCGAGTTTTGCGTTGAGTTCCGCCTGACGCTTGGCTTTCGCCGCAAGGTCGGCAGCCTTTTTAGCCTCGGCGCGCGCGCCTTCAAGCTCTTGGTCGCTTGCCGCGACAAGCGCGTCGGTGGCTTCCTTCTTGCCCGCGTATTCTTCCGCCAATTCCTTGATACGAGCCAACAAGCCGTTTCCGCTATCGACCTCGGCTTTTCTGCCCGCGACGGCGTCTTTATCGGCTTTTATCTTCGCTTCGAGTTCGGCGATCTCTTTACCAAGCGCTTCTTTCGCCGACTTGCGTCTCTCGACAGCCAAATCGGTATTCTTATCGTCAAGCCGTTGCTCGGTCTCGCGGATATCGGCGGTAAGTTCTTCAAGAGCGATGTTCGCTCCCGAAACATCCGCTTCGGTACGCTCGTTTGCGCCCGTTATCGCTTCTATACGGCTCTCGATGATCGAAAGTTCGGAACGGAGCCTGAGATTGTTGTATTCCGCTTCCTTATATTTCTTTTCTTCGTCGCTCCAGTCTTCACCGGGCTCTTCGCGTTTTACGTCGGCTATAATTGGATCGGCGGGATCGAATCCGAGCAAAACGATAAGCGGATCTACGGTGGTCTGCGGTTCGCTGTCGCGTCCCGTATCGGCAACTACGCCGGCGGCTTCGGCCTCGCGTTGTTTGAGCGACTTGCACGCTTCTTCTATGCTCATGCCGTTGCGAACGTCCTCGCGGATACGTTCCTTTTCTTTCTCCAGTTCGCGCTGTTGAAGGTCTTTGCTCTTATCGAAAGTACGTTTCAACATTCCGCGCGGCGCAAACTTCTCCTCGTAAATCCTTATGAGAAGCTCGTCGTCGCTTATGGGAATATAAATTTCTTCTATGATAGTCGTGGTATTGCCGACAGGAGGCGCCATGCTCGTGGTAGCGCCGTATTGAGCCGTAGGAACGGCGCCGGCGGAGTATGCGGGCATGGAAGTCTGGGGCGTCGCGCCCAAAGCCAAAGTGTTTGGACTGGGAGCCGACGTCGCGGTGGGACCCGCGCCGAGTTGCAACATCTGCGTCTGTGGTCCGTAAGGAGACTGCGAAGCCAGCTTCTGCTGAGCCTGCGCCGCCGCTATGGTGGAATTCAGTTTTATGATATACGCGCTGGTAGGAGCGCTGGTGGCGAGTTCGTCCATTCTGTGCTTATGCACGGAGCGGATAAACAACCAAATTATCAAAAGTATGAGTAGCAGAGCAGCAATGCCCATGCCCACCCAGAACAGTATTATCTTCCACATTGCCCAACCGCTGAAAAAGTCGTTGGCGGTAAGATCTATCTGCATATCGCAGTCAAGCTCTATGCGTCTGCCCTGCATGTTGGTGAGAGTCACTCTTATACCGACAAGATCGCGGTTGTCCACGTTGCGGCGCGGAGTTACCGATATAACTCCGTTACTGTAAGAGACGTTTGCGTAACTTTCGGTATCCCCCTCGTTTTTTGTAAATATAGTCGCATTTACCAACTGGTATCCGGCATCTTTAAGCGGACGGAAAATAGACGAATCTATCGTATAATCCTGTGTTTTTGTACCCTCGATATTAAATGCGACTTCGTACTTGCCGTATACCGTAAACGCGATGGTCACAGGCATGGAAGTACGTATATATCCTGTGGACCGTTGACGGTAATAAACCGTAAAGCGTACGTCGGCTCTGCCGTTGTTTATGCCGGTAATATCGTAATATACGCCTTTTTGAGGATCGGTCCCCGCGGTCGCCGTAACGTAATTGCCGGCGCCTACCACAGGAAGATGGTTCAATTCGAAGTACATCTTCTCGCTTTGACTGGGATCTTCGTCTTCATAGCAGGGAAAATCGCAGATATCTTCGGGGAAAATACGCACCGTTTTATATCCGCTCGTACTGTTTTCCTTATTATTGTGGTCTATATCCGCGTAAGGACTTCCGGCGTTCAAAGCCGTGTCCCAATTAAACTGCCGCAAAATGCGGGGGTTACTGGACGGCGAAAATATCACGGGAAGACTGACGTACAAACAATGTTCGTCGTCAAAGTTCAAACGAAGACGCAACTCGAAAAACGCGCCGTCGGCTCCCCATATCTTACCGTCGGTAAGATCCATGTTGGAAATACTGTCGGCCGTCAAGTCTATGGTAAGAACAAAACTGTGATTTTTCGCGCCGGCGCCGGTCTCGTAATAATCGACATCCCAACGGTCGCCGTTTATCGTAGGCACGCCCTCGCCCGCCGTTTGCAGATTGAACGACGACAAATCGTTAAATACAAGATACTCTTTTCCGTTTTTAAGAACGTTTGTAGCGTTTTCGTCTATCTCGTGTTTTGCGTTATCGGGGCGTTCGGTAAACAACTTTCTTCCTACAAGATAATCGGCAAGATCGATCTCGACTTTGGAATAATTGGTCAGTTCTATTGGAAACGCGTGTTTGGAATCGGCGTAATCTTCGTCTACGGACGTACGGTCGTCATTGAGCGCGGCGCCCACATATACCGTCTTTTGAACTCCGGTAGACGGCAACTCCACCGGGCTGTCGGCAATAACCGTGACTTCCGCATGTATCTTTATACGCTCGCCCGATCTGGTTTGCAATATCATCGCAAACCGCGGTTTCCTCTTAAGATCCACAGTGGACTTTTTGGCAACGATCTCTACCATGCTGTAAGCGCCGTCGGACGACTCGCCCGCAGTTACCGTAAAATACGACGTACTGTAATTGTATAATTCGGTAACTCCGCTCGAAGACAACCTATAAGAATCGCCTTTGTCATGCAAAGCGTTTATCGGTATTCTGCGGGTTCTTAAATGAGCGGAATTGTTCTCCAATGCATGCTCGCGGTCCCGCTCGGTAGACGTAGACGGAGTCGACTTTCCGTTAACGTCCAAAGTCAACGAAATGTCGGCGGTCACGGTATAGTCGATGATTGACCCGTCCGTTATGTCGACCGCTTTTGCGGAAAACGAATATCCGCCGAAAAACAACGCAATCGACAACAAGAGAGCCGTTATGCCGACAAATGCCGCAACAGATATCTTTTTGTGTTTTACAATATTAGTCCGCATCGTTCTTCCTCTATCCTTGATTGCCGTCGTCTTCGACAGCTTCGAACACTATTCCGTCTTGTTCCATAGCGGCTTTAAACTGCGCGTCCAGACTTTCCGCCGACACTCCTTCGAATCCCGCCGCGGGGTCGAACACGGGCACGCCTTCCGGCATTTCGGCATCCACCGGCGGAACGCTTTCGGCAGCCATACCGTCGGGTACGGCGCTGAAGTCGCCCATCTGCATGCGCGCTACGGCTTCGCGTTTGGCCGCAAGCTCGGCCTGCAACTCTTCCAATGACTTCTTGCCGCGCTTTTTCTTCGCTTTTTCCGCTTTTACTTTTTTCTCGGCCTTATCCGCGACTATGGAGTTTTCCAAAGATATACCGGTTTGAGCCTCGCGCTGTTTGCGCATCTCGTCAAACATCTTGGCGTATTTCGGATCTTCCATTTTAAGTTTGGTGCGCACCAGTTTTTCCTTGCTGACGGCTTCGGTCTTATTGTGCATTTTATCGCGCATTTTAATGAGCGTCTGGTTCTTCTTGATGATACGACGCTGATCCGCCTTCTTCTTCCAATAAATACCCATACGGATAAAGAATACGATAACGAGCAGTCCGAGCACACCGAAGAACGCAGCAAGGATTATCGTGCGGTATTCTCCCTTGGTAAGCACCGTTTTTATACCGGTGACTTTTACGGAGAAGTTGAGTATAGTGGTATTGCTGGAATCGGAATTGCTGGATTTTACCGACACGCGTATATTGCATTTTCCTCCGGTCAAGCCGTCGGTGGGATACATGGGCGTAATGTAAAACTCATTGGCGTTTTCGCGCATGGTTTTAACTTCGACGTACTCGCTGTAATCTTCGTGAGTGTTGTACGATTTGGCCTGCACGGCATGTATCGTATAATCGGTACTGGGGTCGTAACCGAACATGAGCGTCTTTATAAACGAGATAGGCACCTCGAAACTTCCGTCGTCGGTCGCAATCAAACCGTAAGTTTTCGCTTCGTCTATGCCGTTGTCGCGGCTGGATATCGAAATAGTTCCGGCGCCCTTGTTTACTTCGAGTTCGAATTCACGACCGTTGACGTCGCGCAGAGTCTGTGCCGCCGGCAGTACGCGGAATGCGACCAGATATTCTTTTTTAGCCGCGTCGGCAAATCTTACGACTATGCGGTATACCGGCATATTATCAACGCTGCCCGGATCGAAAATGCCCATTTCCAATCCGATGTACGCTTTGGATGCCGACGAATCCATGTAAACGTCGTTTAAGAACGAGATGTTTTCGGTATTGGTCCAATTATAATCGTTGTCGTCGGGAGACAAATCTTTCGAGCCGTCTTTACGCGCACCTATCTGATAGTAAAACGGTTTACCGTTTTCGTAATTTTCCAACGAGAACTCTACCGCTCCCAATTCGGTATTATCGTGGCTCAACGCGCCTGTAAGATCGCTTATAGATACCTGCACGGTGTCGCTCACCATTACCGTATCTTTCATGGAAAGCAACATGACAACAGTTACGGGGAAACTGTCTTCTATAACGTACTCGTTTTCACCGAACAGTTTTACTTTATAACGTACAAAAGCCGTTCCGTTGGTGAGCGACGTGATAACAAGTTCTTTTTTATCCGTCGACGGCGCCACCGTCAAAATGTTCGTATCGCTACTATAAGCCTCTATTTCGCACTTTGCAAGCAAAGTATCGCTTATTTCCAAACGGCTTTTCAACTGTACCTTTCCGCTGCCGTTTACCGTACCGACGGACGCGGGAGTGGACAACACGTGGAAAGACTGCGTCGGCGTAAAAGTCGCCGTCACTTTGAAATATATCGTTATCGTTTCCGCCGTGGAGTCGGTATTATATTCAAACGTCTTGTTCTTCCCTTCCGGCTGAACGCGACGGAGCTGTACGGAAAACTCGTAAGGATGATCTTTGTCTATAGTTCTTCTTACAAAATAGCTGAAAGACATCTTATCCGCTTTGGTTATCTGCAAAGATTCTTTTGCGATATCCTCATCGGAAGCCCCCTCGTCATCTTCCGCTTTTCCCCCGAAAGACTGTATGAGTTTTTTCCTTGCTTCATCTCCCACTTCGCCGCGGAAAGCTATTTCTATATTGCTTACGTCGTTGAAATACCCGGAAAGGTCTATCGGCGCGGGACTGGGGACTTCGAGTCTTAAATTGATAGCGGCATAATCGTAGGTATTGGAATCTCCGCCGGAAAGCGCGCTTGTAGGCGCGCCGTATACGCCTTTGATATTGGAGAAAGTAAGCGACGACTGCGTAAACACCTCCAAGCCGCGGTGGATATTGTCTTTATTATCGTTTTCGAGCGTCTTGTTTTCTCCTTCGTGATTATCGTTTAGGCGCGGACGAATAAGATTGGCAACGCCGATATAACTGTTTGACGTAGCCAATTTGGTTACCGGCGAAGAAACGTCGTTCTCGGTATAACCAACGTAATCTCCGGGCATGGACTTCGTAGCGGAAATGGTAAGAACGTCGTATTTTACCGTTATATCGCCGTTGTCCGCAACGCTTATACGCAATCCGTACTGGTTATCGAACTCGGGAACATGCATATTGTTATCGGTTTCGGTAAACAGTTCTTTTAATTGTCCGATTATGGCGGCATCGCCGGCGGCATTGAGTCCCAGCTCGAAAACCACGGTTTTTTCTACGATATTATACGAGAAATACTCGGTACTGCCCTGCACCGAATTGATACCGCTTACGTTGCTTATACGGTCTACCGTAACAATGTCGCCGTCATGGTCGTAAGCCAAAAACTCGTATCTGTCGTTATAATACGCTCCGGCGTACTTATTAAAGTACAGTAAATTGCCTTTTTCAACTTTATCGGAACGCGGGAATCCTGTGTCGCCGCTTGCTATCAGATCATACAAAGCTTCATCGGTAAGAGAATATCCGCTCACTTTACTCTTTGCTATATCGCGGATCTGTTCAAGTCCGGTAGAAACATCCATAACGGCAAGCGAATACGTGTTGTTGACCGAATTGTTCGGATCGAGAACGGGAATTCTCGACATCATAACTGCCGGATCTCCGTCGGACGCTACGTTCTTTGAGGTAACAAAGTTTGCGGTAAGATCGCTGTTATCCACCCCGACGCGCACGTTCACAAGTTTTGTATCGTAAAAATACGGTGTGCCTCCGTCCACTTTATCAAAATTAGATACGGAATCGTAACGTCCTACGTTATATTTTATGATTATAGCTTTGCCCTGAGTAGCGCGCTTGGGCGTTATGACAAAATCTATAACGGAAGCGTGTTTTTTTCCGTCTCCGTCTGTATACGCGCGCTTGTAACGGAACTCCAAGTCAAAATAGCGCAAAGCTATTCCCGCGTCCAACTTATGACGATATTGGGTATCGTCACTCCAATAAAACTCTATCTCGTTGCCCGAAGACAACGAACTGTCGGCGGAAACAAAGGGAGCAGTGTCTTTTTTGTATACGGAATCAACATTGTCGAATGTATACGAATTTACCGTAAACGACGTTTCCGCCCCCGTGGGGATCTTCGGCATCACTATACGGTAAGCGTCTCCCGAAAAAGACGAAGCGTCATTTACCGACGTTGCGGGAACAAGATCTTTAATGTGCGAAGGATACGACTGGTCCGACTTTTTATTTTCATCAAACGCGTCGTAAAGCCCCACGACTACAGAGGACGGTTTGCCGGCTTTCGCATCTTCACTGTATCCGCTTGTAAACTGCATGGAAACGGTATTGTTAACGTTCCAGTTAGAAATTATATTGTGATGTTCGTTATCGGTAGGGTTGTCTTCGGTGGCGAAATCGCTGAATTCGTCGTAGCGATAACAATTCAAATCGCCGCCGGAAGTCGCCGTTATTTTATATATCTTTCCAAGTGAGGATATGGCAAAAAGGCAGTTGTCGTATCCGCCGGAAAGAGCGACAATCTTATTCGCGCTTTTAACCGTAGTTGAATCCACGGAAACGCCGTGGGCATCAAGACAGTCGGTGTTTGCAGATTTTTTGAACGGGGCGCCGTTGACTGCGCCAATTACAGTTACTTTTCCGTCGGCTTCCAATACGGCGCTTAAAAACGTTTCCCCATCGGAATAGCCGTTAACGAGTTTTCCGGTCAAGTTCTCGTCGGTATCCTGAGCCCATTTGTCGTAATTCGGCGCCGCGTATTCGTCGGAACTGCCGAAACTCTCCAAAACCGGATAGCCGGTCAGTACCTTGCCTGCGACTACCTGAACAAAATTCGCACCCGCAGCAGCTACGGAAGCGGAAATATCGGTAAGAGCGACATGCGCGGCGCCCTTGACTCCGTTCATCTGTCCCAGGCTGTTGTCGCCCCAGAACAACAACTTGCCGTTATTGTCTATCATATATCCGTAACCGTTACCTGCGGAAAATTTCGATAACGGCGCGTTTACTCCGCTTGCGGGTTTTCCGTCGGAACCGTAAAACGTCGCGTTGCTCTGTACTCCTACGCTTGCGCTAACGCCGCCGATGGCCTGCCATCCTTTTGTTACGGCTCCGACTATCTTGACGTCCTTTTTGTCTGAATCGTCCTTGCCGTAGAATGTATATCCGTCGACTGTCTTGTCGGGATCGACCGCTAACAAGGTATTTGCTACCGGAAGTTCGTCCGAACCGCTTACCGCCGCCGTGGAAGCAACGGAATAGTTTTTTCCGCGCACGTTGAAAGACGAGGCCGAAACGGTATATATGTTTCCGTCTCCGAGATACGCCCATCCTCCGCTGTAAATATTGGAAGCAATATGTCCTCCTCCGAAACTGTGGGGTCCGTTTGAGGAGTTCAATTGATCGTAAACTGTTTGTCCCCACATAAAATTACATTCCTCCGAAGAAGAATTGTAACGTACAAGATAATTGTATTCGCTGGAGACGATCGAATCTATCGAAACCGCAAAGTTCTCGTTACGGTTTGCCGCGTCGTTGTATGCGGGAAAAATACGGAACAGATCGCTTACGGTATAATCGACCATTCCGGGTACGAATGCGTGGGGCGCCTCGTAACGGTCTTCCACAGGCGCGGTACGGAGCAATAAATTAAGATTCTTATCCGAAGCCGACTGCGCGGTAGGTTCGCTGCTGTCCTTGCCCCAAACGTACAATAAACCGGACTTCGTGATAAACGCCGCGGTAGTGCGCGTGGCGGAAATCTGCGCTATAGTACGGTCGTCGGCAGTTTTTCCCATACAGGTTCCGTTCGGGGTCTCCACGAGCCCTGCGGCGGTAACGCCGGTTGACCTGTATGTCGCATAAGTGAATTTAACGTCTATTCTTATCGGTACCGAAGGATAATATTTACCCAGCGTATCCACGTTGCGGTCGTCGGCATCCGCCAAACCGTAATTGTTTCCTCCGTTGCCGCTAACGCTTTTATCGAGAAGGCTCCATCCGTACAAATCGCCGTCATAAGTCAATCCGACGGCAAAATCCTCCCCCGCCGCTACCTGGCGGAATTTGAGAGTGGTCGGAGAAGAATTTTCTGCATAAGATTTCATAGGCAAAACAAGCAGTCCGATCGCCGTAGTCACAGCAAACAGCAAAAAGATGCACAGCGCCCAGATTTTGATTTTCTTTACATTGCTCCTCATTAAAAAACCTCTCAAATGCATGAATGTATAGAATTACACATCTAATTTTAGTATACTATATAATAGTATAAACCATTCTTTTCGTAAAGTCAATAGTGGCTCGGGGCTATTTAACACTTTTTTCGAGTAAAAAACCGCATTTTTTTGATTTTTCATGCCTCAAATACATCAAAATGCCGCTATTTTCGTAAATTATTCCATTTCAACCGATTTTATCATTTGTATCGTTTAATAATTTATTCATAATTTTAAGTATTATGCCGCAACGAAATCACTTGCGAAAATCTCGGCGCTTATGTATAATGGATAAAAGCGTATCTTTGTAGGAGGAGTCGATCGAATAATGAGAAATTACAACTTTTCGGCGGGACCGAGCATGTTGCCTCTGCCGGTACTGGAAAGAGTTAAACACGGTCTTGTGGATTACGACGGAAACGGTATTTCCGTAATGGAAATGAGCCACCGCTCAAAAGCCTATCAAGCGATAAACGATCAAGCCGAAGCGCTTTTGCGCGAACTTATGGATATCCCCGAGCAATACGATATCATATTCGTTCAGGGCGGCGCGTCTTTACAGTTTGAAGCCGTACCGCTCAACATAAAGCGAAACGGAAAAGCCGACTATGTAGTGACCGGCAATTTCTCCGGAAAAGCTTATAAAGAAGCATGCAAATACGGAGACATGCGCGAAGCGGCGTCAAGCGCGGACAAAAATTTTACGTATATCCCCAAACTCGACAAGAGCATGTTCCGACAAGACGCGGATTACGTTCACATCTGTTACAACAATACGATCTTCGGAACAAGATACGATAAGATCCCCGATACGGGCGATATACCCCTTGTTGCCGATATATCCTCTTGCATATTGAGCCAGGAGCTCGACGTTTCAAAATTCGGCGTACTGTACGCCGGAGCGCAGAAAAACGTGGGACCCGCAGGAATGACGATAGTTATAGTGAGAAAAGATTTGCAGGACACGGCAAGTGACATCTGCCCCACCATGATGAAATGGAGCACACAAATAAAAGAAAAAAGTCTTTACAACACTCCTCCGTGTTTTTCCACTTACGTCGCAATGGAAGTTTTCCGTTGGCTCAAAGAAATCGGCGGCGTGAAAGCGATACAAAAAATAAACGAAGAAAAAGCCGAACTTTTATACGACTTTATAGACAATTCTTCCTTTTACGCCAATTCCGTGGAAAAACCTTTCAGGTCGCTGATGAACGTACCTTTTGTTTCCCCCACGGAAGAACTCGACAAACGATTCGTCGAAGGCGCGGCTAAAAAAGGATTGCTTACTCTTAAAGGCCACCGCCTTGTTGGCGGCATGCGCGCGTCCATATACAACGCAATGCCCGTAGAAGGCGTCAAAAAACTTATAGAATATATGGCGGAATTTGAAAAAGCCAACAAATAAGGAGAATAGATTCGATGTCCAAGATACTCAAACTAAACGAGATAAGCGGCGCTGTAGACGATATTTTCGCTCCGCACGGTTACAAACTCGTAAAAGAGTGTTCCGATCCCGACGCCGTGATCCTGCGCTCGTTCGATATGCACTCGTATAATATGCCGAAGTCGGTCCTGTGCGTGGGACGCGCCGGCGCGGGCGTAAACAATATCCCCCACCGCGAATACGCCGAACAGGGCGTAGTGGTATTTAATACGCCGGGCGCCAACGCCAATGCAGTAAAAGAACTCGTTGTCTGTGCTCTTTTATTGTGCGGAAGAAAGATCGTAGACGGCATCAACTGGACGCAGTCGCTTGCAGGAGGCAGACAGGATATCCCCAAAAGCGTTGAAAGCGGCAAAAAGGCGTTTGCCGGAGGCGAGATACTCGGCAAGACATTGGGCGTGATAGGGCTCGGCGCCATCGGCAGACTTGTTGCCAACACGGCGGTAGATCTCGGCATGAAAGTCATCGGCTACGACCCGTACATCTCGATAGACGCCGCGTGGAATCTTAACCACAACGTACAAAAAGAGACCGACCTAAAATCGCTGTTGTCCAAATGCGACTTTGTAACATTGCACGTCCCTTACCTGGACGCAAACAAAGAAATGATAAACGAGGAAGCGCTTGGAGCAATGAAAAACGGCGCAAACCTTATAAACTGTTCGCGCGGAGAACTTGTGGACAACGCTGCGGTAAAAGCCGCATTAAAAAGCGGCAGGTTAAACCGATACGTCACCGACTTCCCCTGCGAGGAATTGCTCGGGACGGAAAATCTTATTACTATCCCGCATCTCGGCGCAAGCACCGAAGAAGCCGAAGATAACTGCGCCCAGATGGCGGCGAGAGAGATCGTCGACTTTATAGAAAACGGTAACATAACCAATTCGGTCAACTTTCCCAATTGCAAAAGCGACCGCAATGGCAAAATGCGCATAACGGTTTTCCACAAAAACGTCAAGAACGTAATATCGTCGGTGAGCGACATAATCGCAAAAGAAGGTATAAATATCAGCAGTTTCAACTCTCAATCCGGTGGACCGATGGCATACGCCATACTCGATATCGACGAGATAATATCCGATGCGACTATCGATAAAATACGCAAGTCTGACAATATAGTACGCGTACGCGTGATCAAATAAGCGCGGCGGCAAAAAGAGCGACGGAACATTCCGTCGCTCTTTTTAATAGTTAATTAATAGTTTCACGTTTTTTGAATTACCGGCGGAGTGACCACAGTCGCGGCGTCCACGTAATACCGCTTCCCGTTTTTACCGTAATACAAGGTCATATTGAGCAAATTTACAAACAACATGGACAACGGCACTGTGAGTATCAGCCCCGCACAAAAAGTAAAAACTCCCACAAGCATATTAAGCGCGATTATAAGCGTCCATGCTATCAAAAAAGTTGAGAATATGCTTCCCATATTACGGAAACCTTTTTGCACCGAAAAAGCAAACGAGCGGAAAATGCCGCATCCGCCCAAGACTATATGCGGCGCCCACATTGCGATAAGCGTATAACGTATCGCCAGTAAGACAAGTAGGACAGACATGATGAGAAAAGGAACAAACAACTTTAACATCGGCACGTCGAACAGTCCGATCATCAAAACCAACGCTATGCCGATAAGGGCGTCGAACAATACCGTATATATCATTTTAACCAGAACAAAACAGGCGGAGCCGCCGATACGTGAAATAAACCTTCCGGTAAAACCGATACGCGCGTTTGACGACATGGCGCCCTCCAATACCGTGACCAAAGGTATCTCGTAAAGTCCAAGTATAAATCTGTAAGCAAAAGTAAATACCAACAGCACCAATGCCCCGGTACTGAACGCTATCAAACGGTTGCCGAGTATACTGTCTTTTGCCGCGGACAGTGCGGCATACAGATTGTCCGTCCACGCGTCGAAACTGCCTCCTCTGCCGTCAAACAACGCCGCAAACAGATTTAATATGCCGTCCTCGCGCAGTACGCGCAATATGGGCACGGCAAAAGGCAGGCTCAAACTGCCGACTATAACGCCGGTGATCACAAGATACAGCAATATCACCCAAACGTACCGGAATTTGGATATCAATAATTTCAAAGCGTTTTTGAACGCCACGTCTTTTACCCCCGGAATGATTTTTCGTCGCGCCTTTCCATTTTAGAAAGACCGAACATTGACACCATTATAAACGACATCACGTACATTATCAAAAAAAGATACAACAACACGGCAAGCACTATCAAAACGACAGCGTTCGGAATAAAACAGAACGCGTTTTGCAATACCGCCACAATGACAAACGGTAATATGAGACCGCACAATATACCGAACATATTGCCGTCGAGCAAGCGGATAGACGCCGCCGCCGCATCCCTGAACGAAAAGCCGTATATGACCATCATCGGGGTCCAATACATAGCCGAACACGCCGCCCACATGGAAAGAACAAAAAGTCCAAAACTCAGTATTGCCGCTATCACGGCATTGAACACGGTAGGCTGTCCCCATCCGCTTAAAAGCACATGCAGCAACGCCACAAGCCCGGTTTGAATTATTCCGTACAAAGCCATTATAAGCGCAAGAATAGTATAACTTATGACCACCGGCAAAAAGTAATTGTTTATCTGTCCCAACGGCGCGCGGAGCATGAGCTTCCCTACTCTGAAATGCTTTTCTATAACCGACAACGAAAGCGCAGAAGAAAATACAAGAGCAACAAATATGAGAACTATCGGATAAACGTATTTAGTGGCATACTTATTGAATATGAGCCAGAATATATCGGCAAATCCCTTTATATCGCTACTTGCGTATTCGCCTATATACGAAAGCGACGCCATGGGTTTTGTAAAGACGCCCAGCGCCAAAGCCGCCGGCAAGCATACCAAAGCAAGCGCCCAAAACGCTTTTAACATATATTTAAAAGTCTTTTTAACGTATGCCATAACAGAATTATAATATATCGGCGGAGTTTATGCAAGAAAATTTTTTCGAATTTTCGATACCGACCGCAAAAACACTTGACATTACGGCTTGATACGACTATATTTATAATCGTTATTACCGCTGGGGGCGCTGCAAAACGCTGCGGCTGAGATAACGACGGCTGGTCGTTGGTCCCTTTGAACCTGTGAGTTAGTACTCGCGTAGGGAAGCTTGCCGATTGTAAATTTTTCAATGCAATTATATAGGCAAAAGACCGTCGCGCGACGGTCCGTTTTTTGTTTATCGGGCTTTTTCGGTAATGAAGGAGGTATTCGAATGTTTACCAAAGACTACTGGGAAGGCATACTCATCCCGTGGTGGCAGGTTTTGCTGCTTGTGCTGGCGGTAATAACCGTTTCGGCTGTCACCGTTATCGCGATTACTGCGGTACGGAAAAAGCGCGGCGAAACAGAAACCCGTTCCACCAAAGACCTTACTTACGGAGCGATTTGCATAGCCGCATCGTTCGCGCTCTCTTACGTAAAAATATTTTCGCTTCCGTACGGAGGCTCTATAACGGCGGCCTCCACCCTGCCGATGCTCATTTACTGCTACTATTTCGGATTCCGCAAAGGACTCGCCGTCTCCACCGTGTACATGCTTTTACAACTCATACAGGGACCGTATATCGTATCTCCGTGGAGCGCGCTGCTGGATTACATCGTACCTTATATCTCGCTGTCATCTATCGGCATTTTCCGTTTCCGCAGAACACGTTACGATAAAGCCGTCTCCGCCGGTAAACCGCCGCTGACGTGTCATTCCGGATTTTTTATCGGAACATGCGTATACATGGCGATACGCTTGTTTTCGCACGTGCTTGCGGGAGTACTGTTTTGGGCCGACGGCATAGATTTCATGGGTTGGTCGGGAGACCTAAGCGGAGCCGCGGCCTGGGGATACAGTACGACATATAACGCGCTGTTTCTTGTGCCTGACACGGCGATAGCGATGGCGGCGGCGGTATTCTTACTTATGAGCAAGGCGTTTAACCGTTTTATGGCTTCTTCTTCCAACGCTTTGCAGTATACCGATGCCGGAACAAAAAACGATAAGGGAACTGCTGCCGGCGCTGACGAAAGGTAACGGAAGTCCGGTAGGCGGTATCGACCCCGTAACGACAGCAATATTCACAAGCACCTGTATCGCAATTATGCAGGCGATGCCGCTCGCAAGATAGCACCCGAATCTGTCGGTGCTGTTTTGTGCTATGCGTATGGCGCGGGCTATCATCAGCACATAAGCCAGCATGACTACCGCGCACCCCACGAGCCCAAGTTCCTCGCCTATTATGCTGAATATGAAGTCGCTTTCCGAAAACGGTAAAAAGAGATATTTTTGGCGGGAATTAAAAAGGCCAAGTCCGAACAATCCGCCGCTTCCGAGAGAATAAAACGACTGTATGAGTTGGTATCCCTCGCCCAACGGAGACGCCCAAGGATCAATAAACGCGAGCATACGTTTTAAGCGGTACGGCTCCGCTATTATCAAAAGCGGTATCATAGCTATCACCGGCAACGCCATAAAAACAAAATGCTTTATTCTTGCGCCGCCTATGAACAGCATAGAAAACATTAAAAGCACGACGCATATCGTTATGGACATATTGGGTTCCAAGATTATAAGCAGGCAGATAAGCCCTCCCACGCCGAGCACCGGCAGTATGCCTGCGAACGTAGTCATTTTTTTGTGGTGCTTAGCCATGTATGCCGCGGCGAATATTATAAAACCGAACTTTGCTATCTCGCTCGCCTGCATAGTGAAAAACGGAAGATTTATCCACCGACGCGCGCCGTAACTTTCTATCCCCACTCCGGGCACGAATACCAGTACAAGCAATATCACCGAAACGCCCAATATAACATACCTAAGTTTGCCCAGCACATGATAATCGATAAAACTTAACGCCGTCATTGCGCAAAAGCCCAAAATAGCGCCCACAAGCTGTTTGAACATATAAAAATACTTATTGCCGTAATTAACTTCGGCATTGTAACAGCTTGCCGAATACACCATAACTATGCCGAACACCACCAGCAATACGGTTATCGCCGTCAGGATATGATCGTATTCGCCTTTACGTTGCGACAACAATTTACTTTTCGTCGACATTGCGCACCAACCGTTCAAACGCTTCTCCGCGTTCGCTGTAAGACGTAAACATATCGAAACTCGCCGAGGCCGGGCTCAACAATACGTTTTCTTCTATTCCGTCTTTCGCCCACAAAAACGCTTTTGTAAAGTCGTCGAACACCTCGATATTGGCAAAGCCGTACTTATCGGCGGCCCTTTTTATCTTTGCCGCGGTTTCGCCTACGGCGGCTATGCGCACGACGCCTGGCGGCAGTTTGGTAAACAGTTCGTCGTATTCGTATCCTTTATCGCTTCCGCCGGCTATAAGGCAGGTATCGCCGCTCATATATTCAGCCGCGCATACCGACGCCATTATGTTAGTGCCCTTGGAATCGTTATAATAATTCTTACCGCCTTTACGCGCGACCAGATTCAGTCTGTGCGCATCCGGCAAAAAATCGGTAAGCGCGGATACTATGCACTTGTTTTTTACATTCAGTATTTTCGCTGCGCAGACGGCGGAAAGCGCGTTTTTAAGATTATGCTCTCCCTCCATACGCACTCTGTCGGTATCGCATACGTATTCTCCCATATAATATATTTTGTTTTCAGTTACGTAAGCTCCGCGCATTTTGCCGCGCACCGAAGTATACATCACCGAGGACTGCGGCATAAAATCTTCCAGCGCATACAAAGGTATATCGTCTTGCGACAAAACAAGATAGTCTTCTTTTGTCTGCTTTGCGGCAATTTTGCGTTTTGCCGCGCAATACGCGCCCATGGTCTTGTGCCTGTCCAGATGGTCGGGAGATATATTGGTTATAACGGCAATATACGGCTTAAAATATTTTACCGTTTCAAGCTGAAAACTCGATATCTCTACCACCGCGTAATCATAGCCGCCTCTAAACGCCGCAAGAGAAAACGAATTTCCGATATTGCCGCACACCGCTACTTTATGTCCTGCGCGTTCGAGTATTTTTCCTATCAGTTCGGTCACGGTAGTCTTTCCGTTTGTACCGGTGATCGCGATCACAGGTTTTTTGTTTATACGGTATCCGAGCTCCGCCTCGCCTATGATCTCTATCCCGTTTTCGGCGGCATGACCGAAGACCGCATGTTCCCTGCTTATTCCGGGACTTACGACTATCATATCCGCTTTATTTCCGTTTACGGTATATGTATCCTCGTAAAACGCGCATTCGGCGCCCAGCCCATCAAGCGCAGTCTTCGCGCCCTCGCCGCTTATCCCTTTTCCTATTATCAATACTCTCTTGCCCGAATAACCATTGTCCATCAGCCGTTACCGTCCTATATAAAAAAGTTGTCCACATAATACTATGCGACAACTTTCGGTTATATGACGCCGTGCGCAAACGTTACCTGTATTACAAAACGCAGACCATAGTTATAAGCGCGGTAAACAGTCCGGCCGCGACGGTAATTGCAGTATACACCGTAACTATCCTGTTTTCGTGGACGCCCTTGCGTTCGAAGTGATGATGGAGCGGAGCCATAAGAAATATGCGCTTTTTGGTAGCTTTATAGTACGCGACCTGTAAGATGACCGACACGCTCGTAGCTACAAACATCACGCCCAATATAGGGACTACCAATTCCAGACGGCTCATTATTGCAAGACAGCCGAGGCCTCCTCCCAAAGCAAGCGCTCCCGTATCGCCCATAAATACTTTTGCGGGATAACTGTTGTAACATAAAAATCCCGAAAGTCCGCCTATAAGCGCGCCGCAATACACAATGAGATTGCCGTATTCTCCCTCCGCTTGTCCGTCGCCCGCGGAATAAGCGGCCAACGCTATCATCACGGCAAACATGAACGTATAAGATATGCTCACTTTTCCGGCAAGTCCGTCAAGTCCGTCTGTAAGATTTACCGAATTGGTAAAAGCCAGAAACAATATCATAAACAGCGGAACCGCAAATATCCCTACGTCGATCTCCTTTAATGTGAAAGGGACGTATAACACGCTTCCCACAAGCGCGTTATTGTACGCAAATACCGACACAATGACTGCTATAAGCAACTGGAAAACTATTTTCTGTATCGGACTGAGCCCTTTGTTCTGCTTGAAAAAAACTTTGATGAAGTCGTCGATAAAACCTATTATGCCGTATCCCAACGTAACAAACAGAGTTACAAGCATCAGCATGTTGTCTTTGGTCTGAAAAATAAGACAGCTTACCGCGAGCGCTATCATAACTCCTATGCCGCCCATTGTGGGCGTTCCGCTTTTGCCCATGTGGTTGTCCACATAAGATAATATGGTCTGACGCACTTTCAGTTTTTTGCCCAGCCATATCACAAACGGCATAACGGCGGCGGACACGACAAGCGCAGTAAGCGTCGCAAATACGATCCTAATCATTTACGCTCCCGTTTTGCAATAAGCCCATAATATATTCCTCGTCGTTGTATTCGTATTTCACGCCTTTAATTTCCTGGTAGCGTTCGGCGCCTTTTCCGGCTACCAGAACTATATCGTCTTTTTCGGCTTCGGATAAAGCAAACTTTATCGCCTCACGTCTGTCCGGTTTAACATAAACGGTATCCGCTTTATCGGACGGAACGCCTTTCATGGCATCGGAAATTATTTCTTCAGGCTCCTCGTCGCGCGGATTGTCGCTGGTCATAACGGTGATGTCGCTGAGCCGCGCCGCGACGTTTCCCATTGCCGCACGCTTGGTCTTATCCCTGTTTCCGCCGCACCCGAAAACAGTGATTATCCGCTTGGGAGCGAATTCCCTCACCGAAGTTATTATGTTCATCAAACCGTCGTCTGTATGCGCGAAATCGATAATAACGTTGAATCCCGACGCGTTTATGACGTTGTACCTGCCGTCCACCCTGCGTAAAGACCGTATGCCCTGCAATATGTCTTTCGTTGAAACACCCGCCATGTGCGCCATAGTCGCCGCGCAAAGCGTATTGTACATGTTGAATCTTCCCGGCAACGCGAATTTTACTTCGCCCAAATCGTCCTCGATATTTATTATATACCGCAATCCTTCCGCGCTCATAACAAGATTTATTCCGAATACGTCAGACGGATTATTCCGTCCGTAACTCAATGCTGGGATCTTTATACGTTTCATTAGCTTGCGTCCGAACTCGTCGTCAACGTTAATTGCGGCGCAACGCGCGAGTCCGGAACAAAACAGTTTGCTCTTTGCCTCGCCGTACTTTTTCATGTCTCCGAAATAGTCCAAATGGTCCTGCGATAAATTGGTAAAGCCAACGGCTTCGAATACTATGCCTTCGGTCTTATCGAGAGCAAGAGCATGCGCCGATACCTCCATTACTACGCTTGTCACGCCGCTGTCGCGCATCCTGCGTAAAACGGAGTTAAGTTCCGTGGGATCCGGCGTGGTGAGCGACGCGTCCAATGTCATTCCGCAATACCGTATGCAATTGGTCCCTATAAGTCCGACTTCCTCGCCCGCTTCTTTTAGTATCTCGGCAAGAATATACGACGTCGTCGTTTTACCGTTTGTGCCCGTGATGCCGAACATTCTCATCCCGTTTGCCGGATAGCCGAAGAATGCCGCGGACGCCTTGGAAAAAGCCTTGCGGACGCATTTCACGACTATCTGGGGACAATCGGCGCTTACCGCATGTTCGCACACAACCGCCGCCGCGCCCTTGAAGCACGCTTCCGCGGCAAAATCGTGTCCGTCGAATCTGTTGCCCACAAGACAAAAGAACAGACTTCCCTTTTTCACTTCCGCGGTCTCGTGACATATATCGCTTATCTCTATATCTTTAAAACTGTCATCGACTTCTTCCAGCAGATCTTTCAATTTCATGTCTATCACCCAGTGTATTTTTATCGTTCTATGTCCGTACCAGTACTACGTCGCCTTTTTCAACGACGGTTTGCGGGATAGGCGTACTCGACACAACGGTATCGCCTTCCCCGTCGGTCTCAACGATAAGTCCGCACTCGTTTAGCCGCTTTACCGCCTCGGAGGGCGATAATCCGATCACGTCGAGCATACTTACCGTTTCTTTTATACCGGCGTCCGCAGAGGGTCTCAATCCCGTGTAATCGAAAATTTTTCCGAATACCTGCCCGGCGTAAGGCGCCGCCACGAGACTGCCGTAATACATGTATCCTCCAGGTTCGTCCACTATCATTGCCACAACGTATTTGGGGTCTTCGACAGGCGCAAAACCGACAAAGCTGGATACGTATTTTCCTTGCGCGATGTGTCCGTTTTCGTATTTTTGAGCCGTGCCGGTCTTACCGCCTATCCGGTATCCGGCCACGCCGGCTTTATGCCCGCCTCCCTCGCTTACGACTTTTTCAAGCATATTTCTCAGCTTGAGCGAAGTACTTTCGGAAATCGATCTTCTTACCTCTTTCGGCGATCTTTCGTAAACGGTCTTACCGGAATAATCGGTGACTTTTGATACAAAGTACGGCTCGTACAATATGCCGCCGTTAACAGCCGCGGAGACCGCCGTAACAAGTTGCAAAGGAGTAACGGCTACAGCCTGACCGAAACCTATACGGGCAAGGTCGACGGTTTTCACGCTTGTCTGGTTCATGAGCAAACCTCTGCTCTCTCCGTAAAAATCTATGTTGGTCTTACTGCCGAATCCGAAATTACGCATGCCGTCGTACAACTTATCGGTCCCGAGCCTTAAAGCAAGATCCATAAACACGCAGTTGCAACTGTTTTTTACGCCCTCGCCGAGGTCCTGGGAACCGTGTCCTATACTGCGCCAGCACTTTATCTTTTGTCCGTCCACAAGCCTGTTGCCTCCGCAGAAAAACCTGTCGTTATCGCTTACGACTCCGTTTTCCAAAGCGGTCGCCGTGGTAAAAATCTTAAACGTAGAGCCGGGCTCGTAAACGTCTACTATCATCTTATTTTTACTGAGAGCGTTAAGTATGCTTATATCGTCTCTCGGAGGGTCGTTAAGATCGAATCCCGGAGCGCTCGCCATTGCGAGTATACCGCCGGTGTTGCAATCCATTACTATCATGGACGCGCCTTTAGCATTGTGGTCCGCAAGCGCATTGCTTACAGCCGTCTCGGCGAACGACTGTATATTCATATCTATCGAAAGCGCGAGGTCGCAACCGGATATTGCCGGCACATATTTTGTCACATTGTTTTCAAGCTCGTGTCCCTTGATATCGGTAGCGGTGTACGCGAATCCGTCAACGCCTTTAAGATAGGTATCGTAATATCCTTCAAGCCCGTTTTGTCCCACGTTGTCTATATTGGTAAACCCGAGTATCTGCGACAAATAGTTGGACGCGGGATAATAGCGTTTGGAATCAAGCGTAAAATATATGCCGTTTAAACCGCATGCCCTTATTGCCTCCGCCGTGTTTTTTTCCACGGCGCGCGCGACGGTTATTTCGCTCACGCGCGATGAAGTTATTTTTTCGAGCAGCTTATCGTATACCAGTCCCAAATGTCCGGATAAGACAGCGGCAACTTCTTTGGCGTCGGTCACGGCATTGGGACGCACATAAATACTGTATACGTCGCGGTTATCGGCCAGCACAGCGCCGTTTGCGTCTTTTATCTTTCCGCGTGGCGCTTTAAGCGGAAGATCGCGATACCATTGCTCGGCTGCACGCGCCTGCAGATCTTTTCCCGCTAATAGCTGCAAATATCCCAGTCTGCCCAAAAGGGCGCAAAACAAAAAGGTCATCGATACCAAAAGTATCAATAACCTCTTTCGCGTAGTTACGGTGCTGTTAGGAACGTTGTTCAATTACGTTTTTACCCTCCGAATATTTTACCGACAAAATCGCAAACGGTATCAAACCAATTTGTTCTTCCTTCGTATTCGACCGGGTCTACGGGGGGCACAAGTTCTATCTCGGTCACGGAGCCTATATTCTCCATTCCGTTGCCGCTTGCGGCTCCCGCTATTCTGTCGAGATTCGTATATTCTCTTATCTCCGCGTTTATCTCTGTGAGCTGGGCGTTTTTAAGAGATATCTCGTATTCGAGTTTTGAAGACTGTGCGTTTATATTGCTTGCCGCAAGACCGGTAGCTATAACGGTTACCGCCAAAACCAAGACCACGGATATATACGCTATAAGCATTGCTTTGGTTTTACCCGAAAGTTTCGATTTGGCGCCGTACGTTACCGACGATTCCTCCTCTACGCTTTCTTTGGCGTATGCGCGAGTGCGTATGCTGGGCATGACGTCTTCTTTTTCATGCTTGCGGCTTTTCTTCGCACGCACCGGCTTTACAAAATCGTAAGCTCCGAAATACGGTCTCGAAGAATATTCTATCACCTTGTCGGCGCGCGAATGACCGTTATCGCTTTTTTCTACGTAAGCGTTTCTTTCGGGCTGGTAAGCCGGGCGACTCTCGGTAATAAAGCCGGGCTCGTCCGCGATACTGAACGAAAAACGTTCGTCCCGCAACCTTTCGGTCTCGGTTTCGTCGACCGCGGTCTTAAGCGCAGGTTGCATTCCGTATCCGCCGAAACGGTCCTGCTCGCTTACTATCCTTCTTTTCTTAGTCACCATATCTTTATGCTCCTTTGTGTAGGAATATTACGGTCTTATCCGTAGCCTTCATTATTCCGACAAGTTTGCGTCTTATATCAAAGTTTTTCGGCGACGCGCAACGTCGCGCTTTGACTCCGGGTATTTTTTGTTATCTCTTTTTCCGTAGGCTTGTACTTTCCTATCAGCTTTACCGACGCTTTATGATTGCACACGCACACAGGCAGAGATTTATCGCATATACAGTCGCTGGATACCATTTTGAAAGTTTGTTTTATTATCCTGTCTTCCAACGAATGGAACGAGATGACGGCTATCCGCGCGCCGGGCTTTAACACGCTTATGATATCGCTTACCGCTTCGCCCAATCCCGACAACTCGTTGTTGACTTCTATACGTATAGCCTGAAAAGTCTTTTTCGCTGGGTGTCCGCCTTTGCCGACTACCGGCACGCAGGACTTTACAATATCGGCAAGCCGTTTTGTAGTTTCTACGGGAGACTTTTTGCGGGCTTCGCATATCGCCCGGGCAATCTTGCGGGCAAACCGTTCTTCTCCGTAAGTGTAAATTATCCTCGACAGTTCTTCTTCGGTATACTCGTTTACCACGGTCATCGCCGAGAGATACTGGTCTCTGTCCATACGCATGTCCAACAGACCGTTGCCGCTGTAAGAAAATCCGCGTAAATTTTCGTCTACCTGGTGCGACGATATCCCGAGATCCAATAAAGCTCCGTCAAGACTGTCGGCTTCGTTCGATTTGAGCACTTCCAATACGTTTTTGAAATTGTCTTTCACCAGCGTATACCGACCATTGTAATCGGTTATCTGCGACAACTTCATCCGCGAGTGATCTATCGCTTCCATGTCGCGGTCGGTCGCTATCACGCGTCCTCCCCGCTTTAATATCTCGCCGGTATGTCCGCCGCCTCCCAACGTTCCGTCAAAATATAGTTTGCCGGTGGAGACACGCAACGCGTCCATACATTCGTCAAGCATTACCGGAATATGGTACTCAGTCATGATCTTTGTCTCCGCGGGCAACGGGAAGCGTTTTGAGACATTCGTCGAATTCTTCGGCTTCTATGTCGGAATATGCGTCCCAGTTTTCCTCGCTCCATATTTCCACGCGGTTATACGCGCCTATGGTAACTACGTTTTTGGATAGTCCGGCATGCCGAATAAGATGTTGAGGCAACAATATCCTGCCTGCTTTATCCTCCTCCGCTCTGAATCCGCCTGACGCCATAAGACGCACCGATTTGCTGTTTACCGGATCGAGAAGATCGAGCGAACGGAATTTTTCGTCGAATATTTTGGCAGCCTCTTTTTCCGGCAAAACGATAAGGCAGTTATTGGAGCCGCGCGTGATAAAAGGATTCTCACCCAACTGAGCTTTCAGTTTGGGCGGTATTCTGATCCGGCCTTTTTCATCCATTTGATGTCTGTATTCTCCGAAATACATACCGCGCCGCCTCCTTTTGCCTTGATAAAGCAGTATTTCAGTTAGCGATATCGTCCGTTAAGAGCAATAATCGTTACCGACATAAACATTATAACATACATTTTGCCCACAATCAACCACTTTTGCCCATTTTATAAACATTTTTTTGATTTTTTCAGCAACTTCGACTCATTTTACACATCGTCCATAGTCGCTCCGCCATTTCCCCGATAAGCGCGTATAAAGTTGACTTTTCTTTCACGATAGTATATTATAAATCCAATACATCTCCACGGTGAAAAGACTATGAAATTACAAGACGTATACGACGCGCGGCAACGCCTGGCTGGAATAACCCATTTGACCAGTCTGGAACACTCGCACACTTTTTCGCGCATTGCCGACGCGGAAATATGGCTCAAATGCGAAAACCAGCAAAAGACCGGCTCGTTTAAGGTGCGCGGCGCATATAATAAAATAAAAAAATCGGTTCTGACGAATAACGTTAAATGCGTCGTAGCATCTTCCGCCGGAAACCACGCCCAAGGCGTTGCTTACGCCGCCCGCGAGCTCGGACCCGAGGCTTATATAGTAATGCCGCTCGCAACCCCCATCGCAAAAATATCCGCAACCGAAAGTTACGGAGCGAAAGTGATATTGAGCGGAGAATGTTACGACGACGCTTACAATAAAGCCATGTCAATAGTAAAAGAAAAAGACGCCGAATTTATCCATCCGTTCGACGACGGGGACGTTATCGCGGGACAAGGAACGGTGGCGTTGGAGCTATTGGAGCAAATGCCCGACTTAGACGCCGTGATAGTTCCCGCAGGCGGCGGCGGATTGCTTGCGGGCATAGCGTATACAATAAAACAAATCGCGCCGAAAATCAAAGTATACGGAGTGCAGGGCGAGCGCGCGGACGCCGTAAAACGCAGCTTTATTCAAAAAAAACGCATATCTACCGACAGCGTTTATACCATCGCCGACGGTATAGCGGTAAAAAATCCCGGGCTACTTACCACCGGGCTCATAAACAAATACGCCGACGACGTTCTCACCGTAACGGACGACGAAATAGCGGCGACCATAATTCAACTTTTGGAACGCGCAAAACAAGTCGTGGAGCCCGCCGGAGCTACCAGCCTCGCTTTGGCCCTGAATAAAAAAATACCGGAACTGCGAGGAAAAAAAGTCGCTTGCGTTTTGTCCGGCGGAAATATCGACGTGGGATTCATACACAAAATAATAGAAAGAGGTCTTGTAAGCCGCGGCAGACAAATGCAGTTCTCGGTAATACTCACCGATAAGCCAGGCAGTCTGGAAAGTTTTTCGCGCATAATGGCTTTGCAGCAAGCAAATATTATATCGGTACAGTACGACCGCGTAAGCGCGGAACTCAGCCTTAACGAAACGATACTGCATATAGCGTGCGAAGTAAGCGGATTCGAACACGGTAAAAAACTTATAGAAAATCTCAAACAAAGCGGATTCCATATTCTGTTCGACAGATAAAAATAAATATTGAAAAGAGGCTCGTCATGAAAGAAAAAAAGAATAAGAAAAAAGATATTTGCCGCGCAGTGATAAACACTTCCGCCGCACCGAAAGCCATCGGACCGTATTCGCAAGGTATAGAGCTTAAAAAGCTCGTATTCTTTTCGGGACAAATAGCTATCGATCCGGCAACGGGAGAACTATCGGGCGACGACTTTGCTTCGCAAACCCGTCGGGTACTTAAAAATATCGACGCGTTGCTCGCTTCAAAAGGACTGACTGCGGCAAACGTTGTGAAAACCACCATATTTATTACCGATATGTCCAAATTCGCCGAAGTAAACGCCGAGTACGGCGCTTACTTCAGTTACGAACCGCCCGCCCGTTCATGCGTCGCCGTATCGGCGCTGCCTATGGGAGCGTTGGTGGAAATAGAAGTTATTGCGACGTTGTAAGACCGCATTTCAAAAATCATGATAAAAAAACGACGAAAGCGCTCTTCGTCGTTTTTTCTTATCATAACGATATTTTTATGTTTGACTAAATTATAGACACCAACTTGTTTTTCACAATGTCGCACGACGTAAGATGATAGCCCACTCCGGCTATATCTTTGTATAAGCACAAACGCCCCGGGTTTCCGTGCAGATGTCCGTAAACCACGAAATCAACTTTATGTTCGGAAAACATACGCGTAAACGGCGAACTTTCCAACTTGCTGTTAAACGGCGGATAATGTATCATAACGATAACTTTGTCACCGTCGACACGCATTTTTTCCATAGCCGTAAGAGACAACGTCATACGTTGGATCTCTCGGTCATATATCTTCTTGTCGTCAGCCGATACTCCTCCCGCGTTTTCGGGAGTCGTCCAACCGCGACTTCCGCACACAAGAAGATTACTTATCCTCAGACAATCGTTTTGAACGGCGTAAGCGTTATTGGTAAGAGACGAGCGCACCGCGCCTATCGACTTCCACCAATAATCGTGGTTTCCCCGTATCATGACTTTTTTGCCGGGAAGCGAACATATGTAAGCGAGATCGGATGATGCGTCGGCAAGATTCATCGCCCAACTTATGTCGCCCGCTATCAGCACCACGTCATCGTCGGAAACTTTTTCTTTCCAATCTTTTTCTATCTCTTGTACGTAATTCGCCCACGACGAGCCGAATATATTCATGGGTTTAGGCTCGTTGCCCGACAAATGCAAGTCGCTTATAGCAAATATCTTCATACCGAAATTATATCATTTGTGAATACAAAACGCAAGCATCGTGACGTTGTTGCGCGTCAAACGTCGGGAAACAGCGGCAAAGAAGTAAACTCGTTGCACACGCCGCGTCCGCATTCCACGCAGTCGGGATAAACGCAGTTACCGTAAATGGGGACAAGTATATCGGTCATGACTATGACTTTTACGACAAGCGTATAACATCCGGAAACCGATACGGCGTTCTCACCGATAAAGTTACCTATCCTGCTGATAAAAGCGGCGAATACCTCCAGTTTATACGGCACTATCGAGCGATTGGGAATATTGAGCACGAAATCGCGGTGAAACCTTATCGTACTCGCGGCCGTATACGTGTTTGACAGCGAATCGGTAAACGTAACGATAACGGGAATTATTATATCGCCCGACACGCGCGATTTACCGCTGTCGAGAGACACGACGCTCACGTTCTCTATAAGCGTTTCGCCGTAATTTACCGCTTCTACAAAAGTAAACGGAGCCACGGCTTGCGGCGGTATACCGTTAAGTTCCAAAACGTAATTCTGATTGTTCACCGTCTCGCGGCATCCGTCGAATACGCGCGCGGCTTCTATACATATACGTTCGCACAAACCCCTCGTCGGATCTCCCGCTATCCTACCCGCTCTCAAAGTATTCGCCATAAAAAAACCTCCCGCGCAAATATATAACGTATTTATGCGGGAGGCGCGTTTTATGTTCTTGTCAAAATTCCGTTAATCGCTTGCGAGTACCGAATCCAACACAGATTCTATTTTATCCTTACCGAGTCCGCTTACGCCTGAAAATACTATAATATCGTCGCGACCCACGGCAAGAGCGGTAGACACTGTACCGACAGCCCGCGATATCTGCGACCTCGAAAGTTTGTCCGCTTTTGTCACGACTACGTTAAAAGGAATATTGTACGCGTACAGATATTTAAGCATCTGTTTATCCAGCGCCGTTGGCTCGTGACGTATATCGACCAGAGCAAACACGCGTTTCAGTTTCCGGGACGACCGCAGATAGCCCTCTATCAGTTCCGCCCACTTATCGCGTTCGTGTTTCGGCGCCGCGGCATATCCGTATCCGGGAAGGTCGGCGAGAGCCAGAGTTTTATCGTTGATATCGAACAGATTTATAAGCCGAGTTCTTCCGGGAGTGACCGACGCTTTCGCCAGTTTCTTTCTTCCCGTCATACAATTTATAAATGTGGATTTTCCCACATTGGAACGTCCGACGACACAAATTTCCGGACAGTCGTAAACCGCGCTAGCTTCAAAATATCCGGAAAGCGTCGCAACGCTGGTAATAAATTCCGCCGATACTATTTTCATTTTTTACCCTTTTTAACGATCCGCATTACACAAGAGTCGCGGCGAACACCTCGTCAATATTCTCTACCGGCAAAATTTTCACGTTCTTTTTTACTTCGGCTGGAAGTTCCTCGGCGTCTTTTTTGTTTTCGTGCGGAATGATCAGAGTTTTGACTCCCGCGGGGAACGCGGCAAGCGATTTCTCCTTCAACCCGCCGATCGCAAGCACTTTCCCCCGCAACGTGACTTCGCCGGTCATGGCAACGTTGCGATTTACCTTTTTACCGCTGAGCGCGCTCAATACCGCAGTAGCCATGGTAATGCCGGCGCTCGGTCCGTCCTTAGGAGTAGCTCCCTCGGGCACGTGTATATGGATATCGTATTTTGTGAATTTGTCCGCGTCGATACCGTACTGCGCCGCCCGCGACCTTACCAGCGTCAGCGCGGTGCGCGCCGATTCTTTCATAACGTCGCCCAAGCTGCCGGTGAGGATTATCTCTCCCTTTCCGTCGGGTATGAGCGCGACTTCTATGTTAAGCGTTACGCCGCCCACGCTGGTCCAGGCAAGTCCCGTAGCAAGTCCCGACTCGTCGGCTTCGTTTTTACGGTCGTCGCGGAATTTTATCACGCCCAAATATTCCTTGATATCGGCTTTGTTAACGTCGTAGTGTTGAGGGGAGTCTTTTCCGTTTTCAACGACTTTTACCGCAATTTTACGGATCACGGTCCCGATTTCGCGCTCCAGATTTCTTACGCCGCTCTCGCGCGTATAACCGGCTATAATGTGCATAAGCACCGAATCTGAAATGCTCACAGTTTTATCTTCCAACCCGTTTGCCGCGAGTTGTTTCGGTACCAGGTAACGCTTTGCGATCTGAAGTTTCTCCTCGTAAGTGTAACCCGACAGTTCTATTACTTCCATTCTGTCCAAAAGCGGGTCAGGAATGGTATCGAGACTGTTTGCGGTAGTAACAAACATAACTTTGCTGAGATCGTAAGCCACCTCGAGATAATGATCCTTAAAAGCGCCGTTCTGATTGGGATCGAGCACTTCGAGCATTGCGGAAGCCGGGTCGCCGCGGAAATCCGACGACATTTTATCTATTTCGTCCAGTAAGAATACGGGATTTATCACATCGGCTTGTTTCATGCCGCTTATTATCCTGCCCGGCAAAGCTCCGATATACGTGCGGCGATGGCCCCGTATCTCCGCTTCGTCGCGCACTCCGCCCAAACTCATCGTAACGAGTTTTCGTCCGGCGGCGCGCGCTATGCTCGACACAACCGAAGTTTTACCGACGCCGGGAGGTCCTACAAAGCAAAGAATTGGTCCTTTGAGATTTTTAGTAAGCTGATGCACCGCAAGATATTCGACTATGCGCTCTTTAACTTTTGTAAGTCCGTAATGGTCTTCGTCAAGAATCTTCCGCGCCCGCGCCAAATCGAGATTGTCATCCGATTCCTCCGTCCACGGCATATCGAGCAACCAGTCGAGATACGTGCGGCTTACGCCCGATTCGGGAGACGTGGGATTCATTTTCTCCATACGCGCCAGTTCTTTGGCCACCTTGTTTTTTACTTCTTCGGGAAGGTCGCGGGAAGACGCGCGTTTGCGGTATTCCTCTATCTCGTCGGCGTCTTCTCCGAGCTCGTCGTGAATCGCCTTTATCTGTTCACGCAGATAGTATTCGCGCTGATTCTTATCGATATTTTCCCGTACTTTTATGTTTATCTTTTTTTCCACAGCCATGATCTCGCACTCGCGGACCATTACCGAATAAATATCTTCGAGCTGGCTGTATTCGTCGGGAGTTTCCAAAAGTTTCTGCTTTTCGGCATCGTCGCGGTATAAGTGCATTCCCATTATTCCGACGAACGATCTCGAATCGTTTATGTCAACGACCCGTAACGCGTCGGACGGTATCTTATGGTCAAGTTTTTTATATTTTTCCCATTGTTCCGCAAGTCTGCGTTTTACGGCCTCGACAAGTATCTGATCGCTCGGACGTACGGCGAACTCTTTGAGCGCAACTTCGAAAAACGGAGTTATGTTCAAAAAACTCTCTATCTCCATGCGCTTGTATCCCACGGCAACGACGCGGAAACTTTCGCTGGGCAGTTTTGTTATCTGTTTTATGCGCGCAAGACACCCCACGCGGTAAATATCCTTCGGCGCAGGGTTTGTAGTATTCTGATGTTTTTGCGCAACCAAAAAAACTTCCTGGTTGCCTTCCACGGCTTTATTGAGAGCGACGATGGATTTTTCGCGTCCCAAATCGAATATGACCGTTTGTCCGGGAAATACGACCAAACCTCTAAGAACTATCGTTTTGAATCCCGGTTTAATGGGAGGGATCCCGGTTTTTGCGGTATCGTTAAATGTCAATTCGTCCATACGTATATCTCCACATGTATATTATACCATAAAAACAACGAAGTTACAAGCAGATTACGTCTTTAATTTTTGTATGACAAAACGACAAAAAAGGAACCGTGAGCACGGTTCCTTTTTGCGATTTTATTTAGATCAAGCCGATTCGCGTTCCTGTTTGTGAAAAACTTTATCCGGCATAACGCCGTTTGCAACGCAATCCTTGTCTATCACGACTTTGGATATCGTCTTATCGGTAGGTACTTTATACATGATATCCATCATGCAGTTTTCCACTATGGACCTTAGTCCCCTCGCCCCGGTTTTGAGTTCTATCGCCTTTGCCGCAATCGCGCGCACGGCGTCGTCGGTAAACACAAGTTCAACGCCGTCCATCTCGAGCAGTTTTTTATACTGTTTCGTCAATGCATCGCGCGGCTTTGTCAGTATCTCGACAAGCGCGTCGCTGTCAAGGTCGGTAAGACTGACGGTGACCGGTACGCGCCCCACAAACTCGGGGATAAGCCCGAACTGTATCAGATCCTGCGGCTGCACTTCCTTAAACCACTGGGCCGTATCTTTTTCGGACTTCGATACTATTTCGCCTCCGAAGCCCAGCCCGGACGCGTTGGCGCGTTTGGCTATTATCTTATCGAGCCCGACGAACGCTCCGCCAAAAATAAACAGTATATTCGTGGTATCTATGGTAAGGCACTCCTGCTGGGGATGTTTGCGACCGCCCTGC
>CATKCE010000101.1 GCA_949744905.1 uncultured bacterium | reverse complement strand
CCGTAAATGCAGGAAACCGAAGCGACCACTATGGTGTCGCGGCGTTCGTACAGCGAGCAGGTCGCGCTGTGGCGGAGCTTGTCTATCTCGTCGTTTATCTGCATATCTTTTTCGATATACGTGTCGGAAGACGCTATATACGCCTCGGGCTGATAATAATCGTAATAACTTACGAAAAATTCCACGCGGTTGTGCGGAAAAAACTCGCGGAACTCGTTGCAAAGTTGTGCGGCGAGTATCTTATTGTGGGCAAGCACAAGCGCGGGACGCCCCATACGCGCAATTACGTTTGCCATGGTAAAAGTTTTACCGCTTCCGGTAACGCCCAAAAGGACCTGACTGCGAAGTCCGTCGTTTAGTCCGTCTACAAGTTTTTCTATAGCTTCCGGCTGATCGCCGGTAGGCGCGTACGGCGCGCACAACTTAAAGTCCATGCGGTTAGTATACCACTTAGTCGCCTTTTCCGCAAGTGATTGTAAATCTTTTGAATATACTTTAAGCAATTCCATGTCGTGCGCCGCGTCGTCAAGCCTTTCTACCGAAAACGTCTTCGCTTTTTCGCGCAGGGCTCCGATCTTCGCAACCGCCGTAAATATCTACGATTTCGTTTTTTTACAGCACCGCCCGAACTTTATTTTCCCGAGCTTTATTTTGTTGAAACATTTATCTCCCTTAACGTAATACGCAATAAAATACTCGAACCTGAAACACCGATCCCACGAACAGATATACGGCTTTTCGCCATACTACGATACATGCCAAAAATAATAGGCAGAGAAATCTACGATGAAAGCGAGGCAGACAACCGAAAACCGCAGGATCGGTAAAAATTTTTGTATTGAAATAATCTTCGGTTTGTGATATACTATATTTATGGTTGATTCGTCCGACAGACTTATACTGCATTGCGACCTTAACAATTTTTACGCATCGGTCGAGTGCGTAACTCATCCCGAGTGGAAAAATATTCCGCTTGCCGTTGCGGGCAATCCCGAAAAGCGGCACGGCGTTATTCTTGCAAAAAACGAGATAGCCAAGCGCAGCGGAATAAAGACCGGCGACACCATTTGGCAGGCAATGCAAAAGGAGCCGTCGCTTAAATGCGTGGCCCCGCATTTTTCGGAATATATGAAGTATTCCAAGCAGGTGTTCGATATTTACACGCGCTTTACAAGCCAGGTAGAACCTTTCGGCCCCGACGAGTGTTGGCTGGACGTTACCGGCTCGATAAAACTGTTCGGCACAGGCAAACAGATAGCGGACAAGATACGCGAAACGGTAAAAAGCGAAACGGGACTTACTTTAAGCGCGGGAGTCAGTTTTAACAAAGTGTTCGCCAAAATGGCGAGCGACCTCCGTAAGCCCGACGCCACAACAGTAGTCACCCGCACGACTTTCCGTAAAACGTTGTGGAACCTGCCGGTATCCGATATGCTTATGGTGGGAAAACGCACCGCCGATAAACTGAAAAAACTCAATATTTACACGGTGGGCGAACTTGCAAACGCCGATAAAAGCGTGCTTAAAACGCACTTCGGTATAAACGGCGAAAAGCTGCACGACAACGCGTGCGGAATGGACAACGAACCGGTACGCGAATACGTTAGATCGCGCGAGGAAAAATCGGTCGGACACGGCATGACGGCGACACGCGACATAACGACGTACGCCGACGCCGAAGCGCTTATAACATATCTTAGCGACAAAATAGCTTACCGCATGCGCAAAAACGGATTGCGCGGCAGCGGCGTGTCTCTCGACCTGCGAAGTTACGAATTAAAACACGTTTCGAGGCAAAAGACGCTCGGCTCGGCCACATGCTCCGCCGCCGATATCAGTAAAGCCGCTTTTTCGCTGTTGCACGAAAACTGGCGGGAGAACGACGCCGCTTTGCGTACGATAACAGTAAGCGTATACGACATAAGCCGCAACGACGCGGTACAGCTCAGTCTGTTCGACAGCGAAAAAAGCGCAAAGGCTGAATCGCTGGAAAAAACGATAGACGCGATACGCGGCAAATACGGCGAGGACGCCATATTCCGCGCGGGCATTTCCGGCGCGGACTTCATATACGACAAAAACGACGACGAGGACTTTTTACCGTTTAGAAGATAAAAAACCTTTCCGCAAAATTTCGGAAATGTTTTTTAGTAATTCTCGGCAAAGCCGAGCGAGATAAGTATCGCTTTATCCACTTTGCGCTGCGTGTCACGGTCGAGCGTGCCCAGCTTTTCGCGCAGACGGCGTTTATCGAGCGTACGCAGTTGTTCGAGCAATATCACCGAATCTTTGGGAAGTCCGAACTGCCCGCTCTTTACCTCTATATGCGTGGGCAGTTTGGCTTTGGTGAGCTGGCTGGTTATAGCTCCGGCTATTATGGTGGGAGAATAACGGTTGCCCACGTTATTCTGAATGATGAGCACCGGACGCACTCCGCCCTGTTCGCTCCCCACTACCGGACTAAGATCCGCATAAAAAATGTCGCCGCGCTTTATTTCCACCGCAAGCTCCTCAATGATTGCTTATTTCGAGATTTATTTCGCCCATGGCTTCGTAGCCTTCTTTAACTTCTTCCTGTTCCATAATATGCGGGTCTATGGCAAATCGGTTCAAGATCTGGGAAATAAAACTTTCGATATTGACGTCCATTTTCGCCGACGCCTCCTCCAATATCTTATTTAGTTGTTCGTCCACTTCTACCTGGTAAACTTTCATGAGTCTTTCCGCCTTTGGGATATTCTAAACCTATTATGTCACGAAACGACAAAAAAATATTCTTTTACCTAAAATTTACATACCGTTTGACAATACAAAAAAGCGCCGGCGTTAAACCGCGCCGACGCGTCCATCGTTTATCATACTATCGACGTTTATAAGTTTTTTACTATTATATTGCTTGCCGTCAAGCTCTCCGAGCCGTATATTTTCTCGGCGGTCTCGGCGCACTTTCCAAAATGGTAACAGCCGAACAGCGCGGCGTTAAGAGGCGGCATGCGGCAGGCGAACGCCGCTATCATGCCGCCCAGCACGTCGCCGCTTCCGCCCTTGGCAAGCGCGGGCGTGCCGGTGGTGTTAAGATAAGTTTCGTTTCCGTCGGATATAACGGTCGTAGCGCTCTTTTCCGCAACAACTATGCCGAAACGCGCCGCAAACTTTTTCACCTTGTCGGTGACCGGCATATCGTCGTCAAACATTCCGCGAGTCAGCCTTGCGAATTCACCCGCGTGCGGAGTAAGTATGATATCCGCCTTGTGGGTATTAAGTATTTCCACGTTTGCCGCAAGCGCGTTGAGTCCGTCGGCATCAATCACGAACGTCCCGGTAAAGTTATCCTTTATATATTCTATTATCTTTATAAGTTCGGGATTTTCGCCCATACCCGGCCCCAAAAGTATCGCGCCGGTCTTAACAAACAACGCGTCAAGAGCCTGTTTATCAAATACGATTTTGCCGTCGCGGTCCGGCAAAAAGCACAGCGTCTCCTCTTTGACCCGCGACTGGTAAACCGCGCGCAACGACGACGGAACGCACAGAGCGGCAAGTCCCGCCCCGCTTTTAAGCGCAGCCGCGGCGCTCTCGTGCGCCAACAGCGACGCCCCCATCATTTCCGGCGAGCCGGCAATAACACGCACGCGTCCGTAATTATATTTGTGGCTCACGGTCTTGCGCGCAGGCAATTTGAGCCCGTCGCCGGCAACCGCTTTTACGCCGCTTTCGCCGCGTATGCCTATATCCGCGACCACGAGGTTACCGCAGTAATTGCGTCCCTCGCCGATTATATGTCCGAGTTTAACGCAGGAAAACGTGAGAGTCTCGTCGGCTATCACCGCAACGTCGGTCTCGCCGGTATCGGCGTTTAGTCCCGTGGGGATATCGACCGCCAACACGAAAACGTCGCTGTCGTTGAGTTTTTCGGTCATATCGAGCATTATGCCGCCAAGCGGACGGTCGCATCCGGTACCCAGCATAGCGTCCACAATCAGCGCGTAATTTTGCGGACGGAACGTTTCGGCCGCGATTTCCGGCACACCCAACGCCCGGCATGCCGAGAGCCTGACCTCGGCGGATCCGCCGAACTTCTTTGCCGTCACGACAAGTTCCACTTTTCTGCCTGCGAGAAAAAGCATGCGGGCAAGACTCATGCCGTCGGCTCCGTTATTGCCGCCGCCGGCAAGCACGCATATTTTGTCGCGCGGTTCGGTGAGCGAACAGACCGCCTCTTTCAGCGCCGCCGCCGCGTTTTCTATAAGTATATCCTCGCTAAGTCCCGAGCCTGCCGCGCGCGCTTCCGCTTCTTTGACTTCCTTTACGCCGAGCACGTTGTACACCGTACGTCCCTCCCGCTTGTCTTAAAGTTTTTTTACAGCTCCGTCTCTATAACACACCGCTGTGGCGGTGGCGTATTCTTTACAGTGCGATATCGATATTTCCAACCGAGCGTCGGGAAAAAGTTCCAGCGCTTTACCAGAAAGCCGCGCGTACGGCGCTCCCCCCTCCGTGTGCAGGATCTCGACGTCGCAAGGACGAAAACCCGTAAAGCCGCTCCCGAGAGCGTTTGCCGCCGCCTCTTTTGCGCAGAACATGCCGGCAAGCGTTTCCGCACGGCTTCCTCGCGCCTTGTAATACTCCCTCTCGGCAGGAGTGAACACGCCGTTTACAAACGACGGATTTTCCGCGGACTTTCGTATACGCTCTATTTCTATTATATCCGTGCCCAGCATTTTTTTACGCCTCGCGGCAAAGCACCGCGCTTGTTATCGCGCGCGACACCGCTTCAGTCGCCATTACTTCCAGCATGGAAAATTCGCACTGAGCCTCTCCCGACGAAAGCGCGAACAGCGCGTCTCCGTCGTGGTCGGTATGCACCGGACGGATAGAAAGCGCGTAGCCGTTGTGCCCTATCGACGCGAGTTTGTTAGCCTGCACCTTGGTGAGTTTCGCATTTGTGAGGATACACCCGACGGTGGTGTTGCCGTACATCAGCCGCGTGAAATTTCCGCTCAAAACACACCCAACCGTATCGAGGAATCCGCCGGCGTTATCGCGCGCGCCCGCTATTATCTTTCCGGTGCGGTGGTCCGTAACGTCGCCCAACGCGTTTACCGCAACTATCGCGGTAACAAACAATTGCTCCGTGCCCACCGTCGCCGCGCCTATACCACCGCGATCGGCAAACTGCGGTCCGCGTATCTTGCCCACCGTTGCGCCGGTACCCGCGCCCACTTTTCCGAAGGGGACATTTTCCGCTTTCGCGTTTTGCGCCGCCATTCTGCCCATGGCTATGTCGGGATAATTATAATCCGGAGAATTAAGATCGTACAATACCGCCGAACACACTATCGGCACGACTTTATCGCCTATCGCGAATCCCGCGCCGCGCTCGCGCAGCTCGTGCATGACGCCGCACGACGCTTCCAGTCCGTACGCGCTACCGCCGGAAAGCACCACGGCGTTTATTTTTTCCATGGCTTTGTCGTTTTTAAGCAAGTCGGTCTCGCGGGTGCCCGGAGCGCCTCCGCGCACGTCCGCGCCGGCAACCGCGCCGCGCTCGCAAATTATAGCCGTGCAACCGGTGACGCTGTTTCCTGCGTGTCCTACGGTAACGCCCTCCGGCAACAGGATCTTCGGTACAAACGTATCCATATATTTTTCTCCTTTTACGAAAATTCACAATACGACGAGCGCATGTCAATCGCCGTTTATTTCCATATCGCCCAACGCCTCTTTTACGGTATCGTAATCGAACCCCTTGTTCATGAGATACGCCGTCAGTTTGCGCTTGTCCGCCTTATGCGAAAACAGATATTTTTCCGCTATGCGCGTCACGGCGTCGGTCTGGCTGTCCAAACCATCCAGCGCATCGACTACCGTGTCGCGCTCTATACCCTTACCAAGCAGTTCCGCCTCTATCTTGCGCGCGCCCGACTTGTGCTTGTAGCTCTCGATATACATGCGGCAATACTCTTTGTCGTCGATATATCCGTAACCTATAAGTTTATCCACCGCCGCCGCGGTAACTTCCTGCGTGTAACCTTTACCGCCGAGATATACGCGTATCTCGTTCTCGGTACGCGGTCGCATGCCGAGATATTTCGCGGCTTTTTCAAACGCCGCCGCGCTCTCGCTGTCGAACACAGCTTTTGCAAGTTGCCGGGTATCTATTTCGTCGCCTATCGCAAGCCTGTGGGATAAAGCCGTCAACTTTTCCAGTCCGCAAAAAAATCTTCCGTCTATAAATATGCTTACGCGCCCCTTGTTGCGCGATTGCGGCTTGATGTCGGTAATTTTTCCCATGGACACAGTATACAACAAGAATAAAAATTGCGCAAGCGGCGAAAGCTAAAAATACGATAACATTAAAGGAGACAACACTATGTCAACACCTCAAACGCTTTGCGAAAAAGAAAAACTCATGTATAAAAAATGTTGCAACTACGCGTGCGAATGCCGCAGCGACGAGCTCCGCAAAATTCTCGGCGACGCCGCCAATGAAACTCGCCTGCGCCTTAACACCGACAGCGACGAACTCAAAAACGACTAAGGAGAAACGGACAATGAAATTCAATCTTTTCAATAAGAAACAAAACGGAAACAAAGTAGGTTGCGACTGCGCCTGCGGTTGCAAAGACGAGGCGCGCGACAGCGTCCGTCTTACAGACGCCGAGATAGCCGAAGACGTTATCTGCGAGCTTGACGGCATTATACGCGAATATTCCTGCCTTTGCGAAAAAGGCTGCGACTGCGCCGAAAAATTAAAAAGCTGCCGCGAGACCCGCGAATGCCTTTGCAACTATCTCAAAGAGTGCAAATAAACAGAAATATACGAAAAGCCCGCCGCTATCCGCGACGGACTTTTTTTGTTTTCTTACTGTTTTTTTAACGTAGGAATACCATTAACGTATTCCCATTCGTCGCTCCAAAACACTTCACAATCCCCCAAATTTTCCGCCCAACCGCTCGGCTTGCTCGGCGCCTCGCTCCATATTTTGGTATTCCAGTAAAATGCGTTTTCACCGATATGCGTGACGCTATCCGGTATTACGACGGAGCTCAAACTCAGGCAACCGTAAAATGCCCTCTCCCCGATACTCGTTATGCCGTTTGCATTGTAACTTTGGTAAAATAGTCGCAGTCTTCAAACGCGTTATCCGGAATACTGTCGCCCGTTATAGTCACATCCCGAATACGGTATTCCCGCAGTATATTTCCGGCCATCCTCATTGGAATCGTCGCCTTTTGTATACCGCACATGCCGAACGCTTGTTTGCCTATGCTCGTGACGCTATCCGGAATGGTAATTTCGGTCAACGCCTCACACGAATAAAACGCCCACTCCCCTATGCTCGTTATGCCGGCAGGTATCGTAATTTCGGTCACCCCGCCGCATTGCATAAACGCGCGTCTTCCTATTTCGGACACTCCGTCCGACAATGTGATATTTTCACAAATATACATACCATAAAAAGCATCATCGCCGATTCGTATATTACCGCTTACCGTCAACGATAAAATGTTCTGGGTTGAACAATTTAATAACGCGCCGGCATGATTGTTTATTTCTCCGCTACCGGTAATCGTTACATCGTAACATAATTGTTCTTTTTCGTAAGACGCTTCCCGATTATAACGAATAACGTAACTTAAATCTCCTTTTTTTCCGGATATCTCACTGCTTCCGTCGTCAAATAGGTCCTCGGAATAATCCATTACCGTTATCGTATAAGAATAATCGCCCCAGTCGTCCGACCACTCCACAGTACGCTTGCCCGGTTCTGTAAAAAACTGCGCATATACCTCCTTATCGAGGCTGGAATACCTAAAACTACCGTCGGTATAAAAATATTTCATGCTTTTTGTACGGTCCCTATCAAAATTCATCGATAATTTGCCGTCGTAAAACAGGGGGATCATTTCTATTTTTTTTACTTTCTTCTTTGCCGATTCTCCGTTTATTTTGTAAACCGCATCTAAACTGACTTTATAATCGCCGCCGCTTTCTTCTTCAAAAGTCAATTTTTTGTAAACGCCGTTTCGCCATTTTGCAAACTTATTATCCACATTTTTACTTAATTTTTCCGCCGTGGAAAAATCTCCTTTATCCATCGCCTCCTGCATATCTTCTTTTGCTTTTTCCCAAGCCTTTTTGCGCGATCTATAATCGGAATCATAGTAAACATACGTTTTTTTCTGTTCGCCGAATTCCTCATCCGGCTCACCGTAATATTTGTCCACATAGCAACCATGGTCGACAAATCTCGAAATAAAATCCACACTGAACACATCACGCTGTGAATTCGCGTAGGCAAACGAAGTTATCGCCGCCGTACAAAACAACACCGCCGATACTATCAACGCTATAAATCCGGGCTTTGGCAGTGGAAGCGAACCGACGCCTATCTTGTGCCCGGATACTTTGCGATATAATCGCGCGCGTTTTTTGTTTTTATAATAAGCGGCGACTTGCGCCGCGTCGTCTTCAAAAGCAGGTAAAACTTCCGCTTTTTTCCGCGGACTCTTTTTGCCGTAATATTTTATTACCAGAGGTTTGCTGTATTTGCGCGCATAGCACGCCGCCACAACATTCAACACGCAAGTGATAAAGCACAAAATGCAGAATAGCAATATACTTAGTTTGTACATTCCACCCAAAGAAAGCAATCTCCAATCCAAAAAAAGGGAAAATACGCATACTATTACCGCTACCACTACATTGCTTGTTTTGGCGGCGGAACGAAATCTTTTTGCCGACAGTTTGTACGGCAAAACGAATATGAGCGCGGTAGTTATAAGGCAAGCCAATACCGCCGTAATAAAAGCGGATATAAGAAAAGTTAACTCTTTTGTTCCGTCCAAATCGAAATCAACGGTCTTATTAGATATAACGCGATATATCAATTCCTCCATTGCTTCCGTAAGACATATTCGGAAAATAATGATCGCCGTTAACATGAACGCAGCGGCAAAAGCGGCGGCTCGTTTCCATTTTATTGCGGTAACGGCGTTGCAAGCCGCCGGCCTTTTGTTTTCGCTTATCTCGCGCAACACATCCGGATCGCTAAGCTCCGCTATCCTTTTTTCATGCAAGGCTTTTTTATCGGCTGCATATTCGTCTTTTTTCTTTTTTTCTTCTTCGGCAAACGCCGGATATTTGCGACCGATAACGAATCTGCCGGCAATAGCTCCGGCGCCGAACAGCATAAACAATATCGAAAACGAAAGTACAAGCGCGGGACATGCTCCCCCTTTTATCATGCCGGTACCGCCGTCCATAGCCGCGATTTTTCCAAGCAACACCGACGCGATAATCAAAAACACGAAATAAACGATAACGGACGCGTACTCAAACAACTCGCGTACAAAAAAACATTTTTCCTTAAACGATACTATAAGATTTTTATATTTTTTTGCAAATGTAAACACCGCCGTTGCCGCCGACGTCAATAATGAAAAGACGGTAAATACAAACAACGCCGCAATGCAACCGGACAGTTCCGGTACGTTTTGGAGGATGCCGTTTGCTCCGGAATACGCGTTGCCGTAACTTATATTTCCAAAAGGCATTACAGCCACCGCGCCCGCATAAAAAGCAAACAGCAACAAGGAAAACAATATCGACAACCCCAAAGGCACGTAATTAAGCGCCGGATAAATTTTTCTCAGTAGAGGCTCATAATCCTTTTTTACGCCGGTTTGCTTAGACGTTACAGACCGGTCGGTAGACTCGGCGGACAGCTCGTTTACAAACGAGTGGCCGCACTCGTTACAAAAACGCACTCCGCCGTTCAGATTTGCGCCGCACTGCGGGCACGTCTTTTCTTCCTGCCGTTTAGTTCCGCATTCGGGGCAAAATTTCCCCTCGAACTCGGTATTGCATTTAATACACCTGTGCATACGATTTCTCCCTTGTATTTACATTTTTTATAAATCAAGTGTATCATGTCCCCCCCCCGAGTCAAGCGTTTGCGACGATAATGTCCATTATTACCGTAAGTACTTGTTCGCACAAAATCACGCGCCGTAAAAAACAGCACGCGCAAAACACTTGCACTCGCGCGGACAATAATGTTATAATTATCCGGTACGGCGATAAACCGCAAACATCAATCAGGAATCATAATTATCGGAGGTAAACAATGCATTTCTCAAAAGACGTGGAAAGAATGATTTGCGTCAAAAAGGGTCCGCATCACGGTCCCGCCCCCATTCCCGAAGAAGGCAAATGGGTACAGGCGAAAGAGATCAAAGACATAAGCGGTCTTACGCACGGCGTGGGCTGGTGCGCCCCCCAGCAAGGCGCGTGCAAACTGACGCTCAACGTTAAAGAAGGTATCATACGCGAGGCGCTCGTAGAAACGTTGGGTTGTTCGGGCATGACGCACTCGGCGGCTATGGCGGGCGAGATACTTCCCGGCAAGACGCTTTTGGAGGCTCTCAACACCGACCTTGTGTGCGACGCCATAAATACTGCAATGCGCGAGCTGTTTTTGCAGATCGTGTACGGACGCACCCAGTCGGCGTTCAGCGAAGACGGATTGGAGATCGGCGCGGGACTCGAAGACCTCGGCAAGGGCACGCGTAGCCAAATAGGCACTATATATTCCACCGAAGCGAAAGGCGTGCGTTACCTTGAAATGGCGGAAGGCTACATAACAAAGCTCGCCCTTGACAAAGAAGGCCTTGTAATCGGCTACGAGTTCGTTAAGCTGGGCGTGATGATGGAAAAGATCCGCGGCGGCATGGACGCCAACGAGGCGCTCAAGTCGTCTACCGGCACCTACGGCAGATTTGAAGGCGCCGCGCAATACATCGATCCGAGAAAGCAGTAAGGAGGACGAAAACATGAGTATCACGTTTGAAGGATATGATAAAAGAATAAAGAAAATAAACGAAGCGCTTAAAGCCAACGGGATCAAAGACCTTGAAGACGCGCGCAAGATCTGCCTCGACAAGGGCATCGACGTGGAAAAGATCGTAAAATCCACCCAGATGATCGCCTTTGAAAACGCCACGTGGGCGTACACCGTGG
>CATKCE010000100.1 GCA_949744905.1 uncultured bacterium | reverse complement strand
ACAGGGACTTTGGGGAAGCAGCGACAGCGGCGAAGCCATGACTTACACGGGCTGGTACGCTCCCGCCATGAACACCCACCGCAGTCCGTTCGACAACCGCTATACCGAGTATTACAGCGAGGACGGTCTGCTGGCCGGCATTATGGCGGCGGAAGCGTCTTTGGGCGCCAACAGCAAGGGCGCGTACGTGTTTATAAAGCACTTTGCGCTCCATGACGACGGCGGCGGGACCGCAATATCCTTTGTCGACGGAAACATGAGCGTTGCCGGTTACCGCGGAGCCATGAATACGTCCAAAACTTCCGGTTTGTCGGTATGGGCGGACGAACAGACCGTTCGCGAAGTTTATCTCAAACCCTTCCAGCTCGCTGTGGAAAAAGGCGAAGCGAGAGCGGCGATGAGCGCGTTCAACCGTTTCGGCTCCACCTGGGCGGGCGGCAGTTACGAACTTTTGACCGAAGTTTTGCGCAACGAATGGGGCTTCAAGGGATTTGTTGTCACAGATATAGCCATATACGGTTTCCTTGACGGAGACCAGATGATACGCGCGGGCGGCGACCTTGTGTTGCAGTCGTCCATGGGCGACAGCACCAAGTGCGGCAAAGTGGGCGGCAACGATTACACCGCACAATACAACGCCACCCAAGTCACCGCAATGCGCAAAGCCGCCAAAAATATCCTTTATACGGTAGCCAACAGCAACGCCATGCAAACGCCCAAAGGCGCAAAAGTAAACTACGAGGCGAAGGAAGCCGGCGCGGCTAAAGTGGGCGAGGCTTATACTTTGGACGTTACGGGCGCCGTACTCAATACGAAGTCCGATTACTCAGCCGTCGTGTATTCGGTAGTAAGCGGTAAACTCCCCGCCGGACTTACTCTTACGGACGGCGTTATAACCGGAACTCCCGCCGAAGCGGGCAGATACACCTTTAAGGTAGAAGCGTCTGCCGACGGATACGAGTCGGCTACCGCTGAGTTCACCGTAGTCGTCTCCGCCGACGGCAAGGGCGGAAAAGACGGTGGCTGCGGCGGCGAAGTTGCCGCGGCGAGCATGTCGGCGGCTCTCATAGCTCTTATCGGCGCGGGAGCGGTCACGCTTGCAGGCAGGAAAAAGAGAGCATAAAATAACGGGATCGTGGAAATAATTCCCGTGCGACCTTTAAGGAAGACGTCGTAACGGCGTCTTCCCGACGGGAAGCGAAAATTTCTTTGCGAGGTGATACTATACTATGAAAAAATTTTTCAAGAGACTTTCGATAGCTGTATGTTTGTTGTTATCGGCAATGGTAATGCTTACGTTTGCAGCTTGCGGAAGCGATGATGACGGCGGCAAGGACGGAAAAAAGACTTATACTTTCGAGACCGAATACACCGCGGTCGCGGGTCTTACCGGCGGCGGAATATCCGGCGGCGGCGCGGGACTCAACATGATACAGATAAACGACAAAGCGAGCAACGGATTTTATGTGGGCACTACCCACCGTAAAGATCTTACGTTCACTTTCGAAATAACTTCGGATAAACAGACAAGCGCCGAGCTTACGTTGCGACTTGCCAACGAGCTTGCGGCAATGAAACTCAATCCCGAAACTTTTATAATAAAAGTAGGCGGAAACGCGCTTGATTACAAAGAAATAAGTTTGCCGGGTAAACCCGCGCGCGGACTCAACTTCGAAGATTACAAGGTGTCCGTTCCCGTAGAACTTGCGGCAGGCAAAAACGTCATAACTTTCACTATCGGAGAAAACGAATACTGTAACGGGGCAAGCGGCGGACCCATGTTCGACTGCATAAAGCTGAGTTCCGACGCGGCGCTCACGTGGGAGCCGATAACCGGAAATCTTGACGGATTCTCGGAGGAATAACACTAACAAGCCTGCGGGCGGAAAATGCGGGACGTCCGTAAATGCGTTCCGCATTTTTAAATATACCGAAAACAAACAACGGAGATCGTAACGTAATGAAACAGCTAAGATTTATCTGGAAGCATATAGGCACGAGAGTATGGATGATAATAACGTCGGTACTGCTTGTGCTTTGTATCGCAATTCCGCTTGTGGTGACGCAGGTCCCGCTTATAAACGGTACTCTTAACATCGTATTCGGCGGTAGACGCGCTAAAATAAGCGGCGGTACGGGATTGTACGAGAGCGATTACAAGACAAAAGCGGAAGTGTTGTCGGCGGCAAACGAACTTAACGAACGCATTGTCGGCGAGGGCATTATCCTGCTTAAAAACGATGAAGTTACGGCGGGAAAAAGATCTTTGCCGATAGCGGAAAATTCGCGGGTCACCGTGTTCGGCAAAAATTCGGTGGATCTCGTATACGGCGGCTCGGGCAGCGGCGGAGGAACAAGCAATATCTCGCCCAAGACGCTTTACGACAGTCTTTCGGCCGCGAATATAAAGTATAATCCCGAAATGAAAAAGTTTTACGACAACGATTCGCGCTCGGGACACGGCCGCGCGAAAAATCCCGAAATGGGCGACATAATAGCGGGATTTTCCACCGGCGAGACGTCTATCGATAAATACGACGCCGCCGTCAAAAACAGTTACAAAAACGATTATAAGGACGCGGCGATAGTCGTTTTATCGCGTATAGGCGGCGAAGGGTTCGATCTACCGCGCACTATGAAAACTTCGTATGCGAGCGGTGCCGGCAAGGTGCCCGGCGCGCGCAACGCCGACGACCATTATCTGCAACTCGATGAAAACGAGACCGCAATGATAAAAGAGGCGTGCGATAACTTTGACAACGTTATAATCGTGATAAACGCGGCGCAGACGTTGGAACTCGGTTTTCTTGACGACCCCGCGCATTATGCTTACAACGAAAAGATAAAGAGCGTATTGTGGATGGGATTGCCCGGCAATTCCGGCGTGATGGCTCTCGGAAAAGTTCTCGTCGGAAAAATCAATCCGTCGGGACGCACGACCGACACTTACGCGCGCAATTTCAAGGACGACCCCACTTTCAAAAACATCGGCAACAATAATACGGATAACGGCGACGCGTATCTCGACTCCAACGGAAACGCGTCCGGTTATTATCTTGTCCAATATGAGGAAGGCATTTACGTGGGATACCGTTATTACGAAACGCGCGGCGCGGTAGACGGCGAGACGTGGTACCGCAATAACGTCGTGTTTCCTTTCGGATACGGTATCGGTTACAGCGACTTTACATGGAACGTGACCGCTACGAGCGTCGACGACGGCGCCGCCGTTACCTCGGATACCGAGATAGCCTTTACAGTGGAAGTCACGAATAACGGCGTTTACGACGGCAAGGACGTATTACAGCTTTACTACACCGCGCCGTACAAACCTAACGTAAACGGCAAAAAGGGGATAGAAAAGTCGCACAAAGTTTTGGCGGATTTTGTAAAGACCGAACTTATTCCCGCGGGTGAAAGCCGCACGTATACGTTGTCGCTTAAAGTTTCCGACATGAAGTCTTACGACTATAACGACGACAACGGCAACGGATTCAAGGGCTACGAGCTCGAGAGCGGAGATTACTCGGTCTGCCTTAGTCGCAATGCGCATGACGCGGAAAAAACGGTTACGGTAAATCTTGCGGACGACGTGCTTTTGAGGGATGACGACAAGACAGGATACGACGTTGTCAATCGTTTCGACGACGTGTCCGCGGGGATCGAAAATTACTTTTCTCGCTCGAATTTTACAAATACGTTTCCCACTGTTCTTACGGCTGACGAGCGTAAAGTTTCGCGGGAGTTTCTGGATTCCATGACGTATCGCCGCGACGACGCGGGCAAACCGTGGGAAAGCGGTGTTACGCCCGCGCAGGGCAAAAAAGCGTCGGTCTCGCTGTTCGACGTTGTGGGCAAAGAATACGGAGCCGCCGAATGGGACGCGATAATGGACAGCCTTACCGTGGAGGAAATGGCGGATCTTATCGGCACAGGCGCGTTCGGCACTCTCGATATAAGCAGGATAGACAAGCCGCTCACCACCGACAGCGACGGACCCAGCGGGTTTACGAACTTTATGGCGATGAGCGACGGAGTCGCCGTGTACGACACCTGTTTTTACGCCGCCGAGTGCGTTTTGGGCGCCACATGGAATGAAGATCTCGCGTTTGAAATGGGCGAGATGGTGGGCAACGAGGGACTCGTGGGCAACGCGCGCGGCGACGGAATGCCGTATTCGGGCTGGTACGCGCCGGCGGTCAATATCCACCGCAGTCCTTTTTCGGGACGCAACTGGGAATATTACAGCGAGGACGGATATTTATCGGGCGTGCTTGCAAGCAAAGTTGTGGAGGGCGCCAAAAGCAAGGGCGTATATTGCTTTGTAAAACATTTTGCAGTCAACGACCAGGAGACGCACCGCGACGCCAACGGTATATGCGTATGGGCAAACGAACAATCTATGCGCGAAATATACCTTAAACCGTTTGAAATGACGGTAAAAGACGGCGGAACTACCGCAATGATGAGTTCGTTCAACCGTCTCGGAACGACCTGGGCGGGCGGCAGTTACGCGCTTTTGACCGAAGTTCTGCGCAACGAATGGGGCTTTAACGGTATGGTGATAACCGATTTTAACCTTTCGCTGTATATGAACGTGAACCAGATGATACGCGCGGGCGGCGACCTTGTGCTCAACCAGGAGGGCAAAAAACCCAGTCTCCGCAACCTTAACGCAACGCAGGCGACCCTTATAAGAAAAGCGGCGAAAAATATTTTGTACACCGTTGCAAACAGCAACGCCATGAACGTAAAAATATCGGGATACCTGCTTCCGCTGTGGCAGGTGTATATGATACTCGCGGTAGTAGGTATAGTAGTCGCATGCGTGGCCTGGGGCGCGGCGGTGATCGCGGTGACGTATAAAAAAGAAAAAGCGGGCGCATATCGCGGCAAAAACGGCGGCGACGGCGACGCGCCTTCCGTGGACGCAGGGACGGATAACGAATAAAATATAAAAACGCAGACAGGTAAAAAAAGGAAAAAGCGCGGTCGTTTTTCAAGAAAACGATTGCGTTTTTTCCTTTTGCATAGTATAATGGTACAAACAAATCCCAAATATGTTTTAACGCTGTTTTCAAGATATTTTTGCAAGTCCGGGCGCCGTCCGGGGAGGGAGAACGTTTTGATAAGAGTAGCTTTGGTGGAAAACGATTCGGTGTTAGCGCGGGAACTGGCGTCTTTTTTCGCGCGTTTTGAAAAAGAACACGAAAAAGGTTTTGAAGTAAGAAATTACGTTTCCGGCAGAGGCTTTTTGGCGGGAGGCGCGTGCAACTGCGACATTGCCGTTATCGACGCCCAACTTAACGGCGACGATGGTTTCGAGGTTGCGGCTGAAATGAGAACTCGGGGGGGGGAGCCTCTTTGATAATGCTTGCGGCCGACGAGTCGCAAGCCATACGCGGATACGCCGTGGACGCCTGCGACTTTGCCGTAAAGCCGCTTGATTACGAAGGTTTCAAAAGCAAACTTGCGCACGCATTATGGCGGTGCAACAACACTCTTGACGACGTGATATCGGTACGTACCGCCGACGGGACTGTAAAGATGCGCGTTCCGTCCGTGTGCTATGTGGAAGTCATAAGGCATGAGCTTATCTTCCACACGACCCGCGGTACGGTGTTATCGCGCGGCACGATGAAAAGCGTGGAGCAGACGCTCAAAGGATTCGGCTTTGCGCGGGCTAACCACTGTTATCTTGTCAATCTCAAATGGGTTGATAAAATAATAAAGGACATAGTGCAGGTAAGAGGCGTCGCGCTAAAAATAAGCCGCGGAAAAAAGGCGGAACTTGAAAACGCTTTCGCGCGATTCGTTGAAGCGCAAAGCGCGATATAAACTTTTGGCGCCGTACGGATGCGGAGCGGGCGATAGCTCCGCTTTTTTATTGTGCGCTTTACGTACATAAGCTTAAAAAAACTTGTTTTTTGTACGTTATGCGGTTATAATAACGGTATGAAGCATTACGACGTAATGGTTATCGGCGGAGGCCCCGCGGGGCTTAGCGCGGCGATTTACGCCGCGCGGAGCGGCGTGAGCGTGGCGGTAGCGGAAGAATTGGTTGCCGGCGGAGTGATGGCGGCGACGCCTGTTATAGAGAATTATCCCGGATATAAAAGCATATTCGGCTACGAGCTGGCGCAAAAAATGGAAGAACAGGCGGTAAGCTCCGGCGCGTGCATCATATATTCGCGCGCGCTAAAAATAACCGACGGCGAAATTAAAAAAGTGACGCTGTCGGACGGATCGACGTATGATTGTTTTGCGGTTGTTATAGCGGCGGGCAACAGTCCGCGCAAACTGGGCGTAAAAGGCGAAAACGAACTTTTGGGCGCGGGACTCAGTTACTGCGCCACGTGCGACGGGAATTTTTTCCGCGGAAAAACGGTCATAGTGGCGGGCGCTGGCAAACATGCGTTAAGCGCTTGCGAATATTTGCAAGATATAGTAAAAGAAGTAATAACCGTAAATCCTTACAAAACGCCTATAACCGCGCTTATAGGCAATCCGCTTGATTCGGTGGAAATCGACGAGGGAGGCGTTAAGCGCGTTATAAAATGCGACGGGCTGTTTGTGGAACTCGGATACGAGCCGTCTTCAATATTAACAAAAGATTTTGTAAAAACCGACGGCGCGGGTTATGTTGTATGCGACGAAAGAATGCAGACCGATCGCAACGGAATTTTTGCGGCGGGAGATATCGTGAGCAAGCCGCTAAGGCAGATAGCCACCGCAGTATCCGACGGCGCTATAGCGGGTCAGTTTGCCGCAGTATACGCTAAAAAAAGAGCAAACCGTTAAGGTTTGCTCTTTGTAACTGTGTCGCTTTTAAAACGCTTGACGGGGGGGGAGGTATGATATTATATATTTTAGTTTTTATTTTACAATAGCATAGGAGGATAAAAATGCGGAAAAAAGTAATATTGTTTTTGTTTACGCTTGTAGTTGCGGCGCTCGGCGCGTTTACGCTTACGGCGTGCGGCGGAGGCGGCTCTCAAGGCGGAGACGGGGAAACGCCCGGAATCGTTTACGATAAAACGCCGGTTGCGCACACGCCGCAAGGCGGAGCCGCAGCCGCGCACGTTTGGGACGCGCAAAACAAATGCACCGTTTGCAAGTACGAATTAAACGTTACTCAAGGTTTGATTTACACCGAGACGGAGGGCGGACTGTCGGTTGCGCTCGGCACGACCGACGGAGAAAATTTTGCATGCGCCGAAGGGTTAACCGAGGCGGAAGAAATAGTTATACCAGCGTATCATGAAGGCAAACCCGTAGTACATATAGGAAATTATAACGAAAACGCATTTTGGAACGGAACGTTCAAAACTTTGGTAATTCCCAATACGGTAAAAACAGCGGGCGATTATGCGTTGTACTACTGCAATAATTTAGAGGTTGCGTATGTTGGTTGCGACGTTTTTGACGGATTGTTTTACGAGATAGACTCTCTTAAAAACGTTTATCTTGCGCCCGACGTAAAGAGTATAGGCATAAAAGCGTTTTACTCGTGCGGAGGATTAAACGAAATTACTTTGCCGGACGGCGTTACGACTATAGGCGAAAAAGCTTTTATATATTGTTCATCGCTGGAAAGCATTGTTATTCCGGACAACGTAACGGAAATAGGCGAATCGGCATACAACGGTTGTTCTTCCGTAGAAACGCTTACAATAGGCGCGGGCGTAACTACTATAAACAAAACAGCGTTTACGGATTTGAAACATATAGTAACGCTTGAAATCCCCGCAAAAGTCAATTATATAGGCAAGAACGCGTTTTTAAACTGTTACAGATTGGTGGAGATACACAATCTTTCTTCGGTTGAAATCGTTTTAAACGACGAATCGGAAAACAACTGCCGCGCGGGCGATTACGCCCTAAACGTTTATACCGCCGAGTCCGGCGCCGCAGGCGAATTTTTTAATGAAAACAATTTCGAATTTTATACTATAAACGGGCAGACAAGCATGATCGGCTATACGGGTAACGCCCAAAATTTGATTTTGCCTGCAAGCGTAAAAGGCGGAGATTACAAAATACACGCGCACGCGCTCGCTCATGCGTCCTTTGTTAATTTGGAGATAGGCGACGGCGTAACCGAGATAGGTTACAGCGCTTTTTCCGGTTGCCTGTCGTTGCGCTCCGTAAAAATAGGCGGCGCGGTTACGGAAATTACAAATTATGCTTTTTCGGGTTGTTCGTCGCTTAATTCCGTAGAACTCGGCGCTAAGATTCAAAAGGTTGGTATAGGCGCGTTTTCGCAGTGCGGTTCGCTACTGGAGATAGGAAACTTCTCCGAAACGTTGGAAGTTACGGGTAAAATAGGCGGTATGCCCAATATGCCGCTTAACATTTATACTTCGCCCGAAGATAAAGGCAGCTTTTCGACTGTCGGCGAATACGAGTATTACAATTTTAAAGGCAGAGATTTACTTTGCAAGTATAACGGTACGGCAACCGAGCTTACTTTGCCTGCGGATTATAAAGGCGGAAATTACGAGATTGCGCCCGCTGCGTTTAGAGAAAGTTCGCTTACAAGCGTTAATATAGGCAACGGAATCACGCAAATAGGAGAGGAGGCGTTTTATCTTTGCTCGAAGCTCAGTTCGGTAACTTTGGGAAATTCGCTTACCGTAATAGGCATATCGGCTTTTCATTTTTGCAGAGCGCTTGAAAGCGTGACTATTCCGGCAAGCGTAACAAAAATAAGGTCAAACGCATTCTTTTCTACAAAACTTACTTCCGCAACGTTTGAGATTGCTACGGGTTGGAAGAACGGCAACGGCAAAGCGGTGGACTTTTCTGATGCCGCCGCTGCAGCCAATACCCTTTCTACTTCGAGAAACGGGAATTGGAGCAGAGCTTAAAGGGTAATAAAGCTGAGTTGGGTATAATAAAAATTTGAAAATGCACCTGAAAATCAGGTGCATTTTGCTTGTGTTTGTGGTATACTGATATTAGAGAAAATTCAAGGAGGTAAAAAATGGACGACTATCCAAGTAAACTGCTCGGTTGTTTGTTTGCGCCTCCTATTATCACGGGTTGAATTTTTCCGTGCCTTTTGTCGGCGGCGCAAACTTCGGGTTTGAGTCGCTTTATTTTTTTGACAGGAGGTAATATATTATGCTAAACGTTTATACAATGCCGTCGCAGAGCAGAGAACTTCGCGCTTTGGATAAAATAGAAAAAGGCGCGTGGATAAATCTTGAAAATCCGTCGGATAAGGAGCTTGAAGAAGTTGCGGCGGTTACGGGCGTGAGCGAAGATTTGCTTAAAGCCGCGCTTGACGAGGAAGAACGCGCGCGCATAGAAACCGACGACGGCAATACTCTTATAATAGTGGATATTCCCGTTATAGACGACAGCGCGGACTGGTACGTGTACTCTACTCTGCCTATGGGAATTATCACGGCGGGCGATTATTTTATTACGGTTTGTCTGCGCGAAACCACGGTACTCGGCGACTTTATAAAAGGCAGAGTGCGTAATTTTGACGCAAACAAGCGCACGCGGTTTATTTATCAGATACTTTATTTAAACGCAATAAAGTTTTTGCACTGTCTTAAACAGATAGACAAAACGAGTATGCGAGTTCAGCAGACGCTTCACCGCTCTATGAAAAACAAAGAGCTTATACAGCTTCTCGACCTTGAAAAAGCGCTCGTGTATTTTTCCACTTCTCTTAATTCCAATCAGATAGTTATAGACCGTTTGCGCGCAATGAGCAGTATTAAGCATTACGAAGACGACGACGACATTTTGGACGACGTAATAGTAGAGAACAAACAGGCAATAGAAATGGCTACCATTTACCGCGACATAATGTCCGGTACAATGGACGCGTTTGCAAGCGTTATAAGCAATAACCAAAATACGGTAATGAAATTTTTGGCGGCTATAACCATAATTCTTACGATTCCCACTATAATAGCCTCTATTTGGGGCATGAACGTGGGCGTTCCGTTTGCGGGAACTATTTGGGGATTTTGGGCGGTTATAGGCATTATAGTGGCGGTTACCGTACCTGTGCTTATAATTATGATAAAAAAGCGAATGTTTTAAAGGAAAAACAAAAATGGCTCTTATAGAATTTATTTGCCCCAAGTGCGGATACGAGGCGGAAGAACTCGTTAAATCCGACGGAAAATATCCGAATTGTCCCAAATGCAAAACTCCGCTTAAACAAAAGCTTAGCGGAAAATGCTATACTTCGTGCGCCGGAAAGGGCGGCGGAGGATGCGGCGGCAACTGTTCTTGTTGCAGCGGATGTAAGTAAAAAATATAATTAAATTTATAACAAACAAGTGTTGCCCAGGCTGTCGGTGGCTACGAGCAGCTGTACGTCTTGTATGTACAGTTCGTGTACCGCCTCGCACCCAAGGTCGGCATACGCTACTACTTTGCAAGATTTTACTTTGTGCTTGTATAACGCGCCCGCGCCGCCTATCGCAGATAGATAGATTGCGCGGTGTTTTTTTATTGCCTTTGTAACCGCGTCGCTGCGTTTGCCTTTGCCAATCATAACTTTGAGTCCCGCCTCTATAAGAGCGGGGGCGTAGTCGTCCATGCGCGAACTAGTTGTAGGTCCGCAGCTTCCTATTATTTCGCCGTTCTCGGCGGGAGTGGGTCCGCAGTAGTATATTGCCGCGTCGTTTAAAGCAATAGGCAAGCGTTCGCCGTTTGCCATGGCCTCGGTAAAGCGTTTGTGCGCCGCGTCGCGCGCGGTGTAAACCGTTCCCGATACGCTTATTATTTCTCCGCATTTAAGATTGGCAATATCGCTGCCGGTAAGCGGCAAATTAAATGATTTTATTTTTTGCATTTTAATCCCCTAAAACTGTATGTAAAATTTGCGGTCACTGTGGCATTGTACGGTTACTGCTACCGGCAGCATGCCTATATGCGTGGGCGCAGTCATTACGTGTACGTTTAGCGCCGTAATATCTCCGCCGAAACCTTGGGCGCCTATGCCTGTGGCGTTTACCGCTTTAAGTATTTTTTGCTCCAGTTCCCGTTCGTCGTTTCGTTTTTCCGCGCTTGAGAATACAAGCGCTTTTTTGCTTAACAGAGCGGCAACTTCCATAGTTCCGCCCACGCCTACGCCTAGAATTATAGGCGGACAGGGCGACGACCCGGCGCCCGTAACGCAGTCTAACACGCTTGCAATAATTCCGTCTTCGCCTTTGGACGGAGTAAGCATGTAAACTCGGCTCATGTTTTCGCTGCCGGCGCCCTTTGCCATATACCGCACTTGCAAAGCGTCGCCGTCCGTTACGTCGTAATGTATTATTGCGGGAGTATTGGTTTTTGTGTTTATACGGGTAAGCGGGTCGGCTACGGATT
>CATKCE010000099.1 GCA_949744905.1 uncultured bacterium | reverse complement strand
GGATTTTCGCTGGTGCCGCCGGTCGGAGTCGAACCGACACGGTATCGCTACCACCGGATTTTGAGTCCGGCGCGTCTGCCAATTCCACCACGGCGGCGCGTCTTTTGTATAATATCATATAGTCGGCCGGTTTGGCAAGCAAATTCGCAAAAGTTGCGCTTTATTTTTTTGTTGCGTTTTACCCGCTTGCGATATCCGCGTTTTTGTTTTTATGTAAAATCATTGCGTTCGGTATAAAAATGTAGTATAATCGTGGTATAAAACGAATTTTACGATAATTTGTTGTTCGGGGGTGCGAATGATAAAAGCGGCTGTATTCGATTTGGACAATACGTTGGCATTTGTAGGAAAGCCGATCCTATACGAAAATATAAAGCTGCTAAAAGAAATCGAATCCTCGGGAGTAAGGATAGTGGTGTCTTCGGGCAAACCCGTGTATTATCTTATAGGTATGTTCAGGCAGGTAGGGTTGAACGATCCCGTGTTTATCGGCGAAAACGGATGTTCGATAGCCTTCGGCACGTCGTTGCCTCCGAAGACGCTGAAAACGATAAAGCCGGCGGCGGAATATTTTGCGGCGAGGGAAAAGATCCTTTCCCGACTTTACGCGGGATTTTCGGACAAGTTCTGGTTGCAGCCCAACGAAATTGCTCTCACTGTATTTTTTAAGGACGACGACACGCGCAATAAACTTCATGAATACTTTGCCGTAAACTCGTTCGCCGGCGTAAAAGTATATGAACATTGTGACTCGTTTGACGTTTTGCCTGTAAACATAGATAAGAAAACCGGGCTTGAAAAGTTGTTCCGCGAATTGAATATCGAAAAACATGAGGCTGTAGCCGTAGGCGACGGGGCGAACGATTTGCCAATGATGGAATTTTGTAAATACTCAATAGGCGTGTATGCAATGGACAAAAATCTTACTTCATATCATTTTGACGATATTAGGGAAGGTTTGGAGCTGATACTCGGGATGGTAAAAGATGATCGATTTGTATAAAAAGATATCTATAATTTACGGCGGAAGCGGAGCCGAGTGCGCACGTAAAATCGACGAACGTATAAAAGCCATGCATGAAAACGAATTTTATGCGTTGCGCTCCTCGATAGTGGCTAAACAGATACTGGGCGGCGCGAATATCTTTAAGTTAGTACAGCAGGCGATATCGTCGTCGGCTATTTGTATAATTATTTTGACGTTTGACGATATCGATAATACTCGCGTCAGGCAGAACGTTCTTGTAGAAATAGGAATGGCTCTCATGGCGGTAAAAAATCTTGACGACTGTATTTTCTTGTGTGAAAAACGGGCTTTGCCGGATGACTTTCCGTCGGATCTCAAAAGTTGGATAAATCCAAATTATTTCGATAAAAACGATTTGGACGGGATCGCCGAAAAGGTATGTAAAGAAATAGTGGCGAACTTGAAATGCAAGCCGTATAAAAACATTTTGAGCCGTAAAGGTTATATTTACGATTACCGCAACGTATTAAACGATATTCCGCCGGCGATCTTCGAGGAGAAAGCCGATATACAGCTCGAACATATTTTGGAGTGTTGGCTGGACCATATCGATTCGTTCGATTTTATATCGGAGAAGATAATGTATCTTTTCGAAAGAATCAAATTTTTCCCCGATTTCAATACCAACAAAAAGTTTTTTGACTTTCTCGACGCTTTGCGGGCGGCGGTAAAACCTTGCGAAGCGGATTACGAGAAATACGATCCCAGATTTATAAATACCGTATGCTCGCTTGCGGTTGCTATAATCGATTATACCGCACTGAAATTGCGTAAAGACGTTATACGTTGTATGAGGCATCCTCAAGCCGATAAGAAATTCGCCGACGAGTGCGGCGATAAATTTTCGGCTATGGCGGAATCGATGCGTAAGTTTATCGATAAGACCGAATCGCGACCCGATATTTACGATTACAATTGGCTTATAAAGATCTTGGCATACGAATATCTGGCGCTTGCGGAAATGAAAGTGCTCAATTTCCGTGACAAATATGACGGCGGGGTTTCCGCTACTTTGGACCACGTTGTATATTGTTACGAAAAAGTTATAGAGCTTGCCGACGATTACGCCGGAACTTCCGACGAGCTTTGGCGCGGTTATGCCGAATACGATCTAACGCGCGCATACGAAGCGTATTATAAAATTACCGGCGACGCCGCATACTTATGCAAAATAAAAGAGTTTTCGTTAAAGTCTATAATAACGCGTAAAGCTTGGTGCCGTAGCAACAAGTTCCGCGGAGTTTTTGCGAATGCGTTATCATTTGAGTATTTTTTGGTCAAAAAGCATGAATTGGAGATCAGATACGAAATAAAAGAATATGATCACTGCACAAAAGAAGATATTTTCGGAGACCTTGCCGAGCTGGACGGCGAGTTAAAAGAGTATTGCGACGCGACGGAACTCGGAAGGCTCTACGATATGAAGTCAAGCATAGACGAATTCCGCAAACTTTTGGCGGAGTAGCGGGGAGGGATAAATATGTACATAGCGCTCGGTTGGGTGTTTTTGGCGGTTTCCGCAGTATTGATAGGTTTTATTATTTATACTGTCGCGAGGTCGGCGAGACGCGAAAAAGTTTTTATAAGCAAAAAGAATCTCGTGTATCTCGTTCCGTCGTTTGCGCTTATTTACGCTTTGTATTTAACGGCGGCGGCGTTTGCGGGAGAAAAGCTCGACTTTTTTTACTGTTTGCAACTTATAGACGATACGTTGGATTTGTTTGTGTTTAAGCCGCGCACAGGATTGATTTCTCCGCTTGTAAACGCTTATCCGGTATTTTACGCCGATTTTGTGATTGCCGCTTTGCTCGGTTCGGGCACCGCCGTCTTGAGCATTTGCAGTTTTTTCAGCAGAAGAATACGCAACGCTTTCGTAAAAGTTTCGCTTATGCGTAAAGGTTGCGATATCGTGTTGGGCGATTCCGAATCGGCTGTGTCTTACGCCGGGCACAACAAAAACTGCGTCATGCTGTGCGGGAATATTACGGGTCAGCGTTATGCGGAACTGCTCAAAGACGGCTTTGCGGTGATGCGCACGCCCCTCGACTCGGCGTCGCTCGCGCGCAAACTTTGCCGCAAAAGGCACCACATAATAGCCTTTAAGGACGCGGATATTTCGTACACATCTTTGATAGCCGCGTTTACGAAGTGGCGCAAGACGGACGGCTCGAAGGCGTATCTCCATCTTGAAGCGGAGCAGGATGAAATGAAGCTGATACGAGAAAAGTTTATTTCATCAGCCGACGGCTCGGCGGTCCCGTTTATTCTCAGTTTCAGCAAATACGAGATAATCGCCCGCAATTTCGTTTCGGACCATCCGATAAGTAAATACATACCGCGCGACTTTTTCAACGGCAATTTTACTCTTAAAAACGATAAAAAGATAAACGTCGTGTTCGTCGGATTCGGAAAAGTCAATTACCAGTTGTTTAGGATGTGCGCCATGCAGTTCCAGTTTGCGGGTGAAAAGGACGGCAAACTCTGCTCGGCGCCGGTAAATTATTATATTTACGACAATGATGAAAAGCGAATGCATAATGAATTCTTTTCTCGGATAATGTTCGAATTTGACGAGGATTTCAAAAACTGCGATTTTCCTCCTCCGGAAAAGATATGCGAAGTCGTTAGGGATTGCAAAGATATAAATTCCGTCGAAGTGCGCCAAAAATTCAAAGCCTTGGTAAACGACGACAGTTACACGTATTTTGTTGTGTCGTTGGAAAACGATTTGCAGGACGCGGCGTACGCGCGCACGCTTATACGGATTCTTTCGGGCAATGACAATTACCGCATTTTCGTCCGAGCTAAAAACGACAAAAACGAGGAACTCAACTGTTGTAGCGACAGCATAATTTACTTCGGCGAAGAAAAGGAGATATATACCGAAAAAGGGATTGTCAATAATGCCGTTATCGATACCGCGAAACGTATAAATTTGCTTTACAACAATCTTAAACAAACTCCGAAGTGGTTGCGCGAGATAAAAGATTTACCGTTGCGCGAGCGGTTTTTCGAATTGAATGAAAGATTAAAAGAGGCTGACAACCGCGACAGAATGGAGACCGCATGGTCGGAGTTGCAGGCGATAGAACAGTCGTCCAATATTTACCATGCTTTGAATATGCCGTTTAAGCTCGGGCTTATGGGATTCGATACCGTAAAGTTGTCGGAATGCGATCGCGGAGTTACGCGGGACGAATTCGATAGCCGTTACGAGAACCGCATGAAACAAACCGATTATTGCGATTACGATTTCTTTTTCGAGAAAAATGCCTGCAACGTGCTTGCGTATATCGAGCACTCGCGTTGGAACGCTTTGTATATTCTGTACGATTATACTCAAATGCGTAAAGCCGATATGAAGATAGTGGAAAGCCGCGACGACGACGGAGAGATCGTAAAAAACATACCGCACAAAGATGCGCAAAAAAGGCAACACGCATGTATAACTACATATTACGGGTTAAACGATCTTGTAAAATTCAAATACGAAAAACTGCTTCCGGATAAAAAATTCTCAAAAGCGGACCGCAAAAGCGACAGTTTGTTGCACGAACTGGGCAGGATATACGCTTACGATTATATGGATCTGGACAGATTGTATGAAGAGCTCAATTCCACCGGATTTGCCATAGTCGACAGACGGGCGTAAATCATTCTCCGGATATTTCGTTCGAGTTTTGCGCCTCCGGCGCTTTATCGGAGTCCGTCGTATTCTGTTTTTTACCGAATATTTTTTTACAAACGGCAACAATGCTGAATTCGTTCAAAAGTTGCGCGAATCCGCCCTTTGCCTTTTTATAGATTATTTTTGCTATAAATACTCCGGCAATCGCAGCTGCCGTGCCTATTATCATTCCCGCGATAACGTCGGTGGGGTAATGTACTATAAGATATACTCTCGAAAACGCCATCAAGAATGCGAATACAAGTCCCGTCCACGAATACTTTTTATCGCCGAGAATAAAAAAAGCTACCATTGAGGCGAAAGCGGCGGTAGAGTGTCCCGAGGGGAACGACGCGTCGCTTACTTTATTTTGTCCCGCATATATCCACCATTCTCTGAAATGTTCGTCGGGACGGGTAAAAGGGCGGGCGCGGTCGACGATATTTTTAAGCAGAAGATTGGTAACTATCACGCCGATAAAAAGCGCGATGCCCATGGCTATACCTTCTTTGCGCGTCTTTTTGAAAAGTAAAAATATCATCGCCAGCAATATGAAGCCCCAGCCGGCTTTGCCTATAAAAGAGACGTATTTGCAAAACGGATCGAAAAATCCTCCGGCGCTTTCCTGTAATTTGTGCATTCCGAAAAAAACGGCTCTTTCGAATCCCGCAAATGTTTTGTCAAGCCAATCCGCCGTGATCGTGCCCTCCTTTGTATAAGTACTTATTTAGTATACCATACTTTATCGTAAAGTCAAACGCTTAAAATTATGTTTTCGGTTTGCGTCGGTTTTCTTGACGTGAAATGCGGTTTGATAGTACAATTGAATCAAGTTATAAAACGATACGGAGCGAAAATGAAAAAAATAGTTTTGTTAGACGGAAACAGCTTGGTGAACCGCGCGTTTTACGCGCTTCCGCCGCTGAATAATCCTCAGGGCGTGCAGGTGCAGGCTGTTTACGGCTTTACTACCATGCTTATAAAGACGATAGAGACGATACGACCGGACTGCATAGTTGCGGCGTTCGACGTCCACGCTCCGACGTTTCGCCACGAAATGTACGAGGGGTATAAGGCGCGCCGCAAGGGCATGCCGGACGAACTCGCCGCGCAGATGCCGATACTCAAAGAAATGCTGGACGTTATGGGCATAAAGCGTATAGAACTCGCCGGATACGAGGCGGACGATATAATTGGCACGCTCAGCAAACGTTTCGACGCCATGACGTATATAATAACGGGCGACCGCGACAGCTTGCAACTTATCGACGACAGTACCCGCGTATTGCTCACGCGACGCGGCATCACCGAGATCGACGAATTCGACGTGGCGGCGCTAAAAGAAAAAATGGGGCTTGCTCCGAAGGGCGTTATAGAATATAAGGCGCTTGCGGGCGACAGCAGCGACGATATACCCGGAGTGCCCGGCGTTGGTGATAAGACGGCTAAATCGCTTCTCGACAAATACGGCGATATCGACGGAGTATATTCGGATATCGACGGCATTTCTCCGGTTAATCTGAAAAATAAACTTGTCGACGGAAAAGACAGCGCGTATATGTCGCGCGCTCTTGCGACGATAAACGTCGATGTGCCGATACAATGCGAGTTTGACGAATGCGGGTTTGCCTTTCCTTTTTCATCAGAAGTTTTTGCGTTTTTCGAGCGGCAGGGCTTTAAGTCGCTGCTACGCAGGAGCGAATTGTTCGATACCGCGGCGGGCGTTCCGGAGCAGGCCAAACGTGAAAAAGCCGCTGTCGTGCGGATAAGTTCGTCAAACGAACTTTCGGATATCCTGTCGGGGAAAAAGGAAGTCGCAATGCATTTTACCGACGACTCGTTCCATTTTGCGGTGGGCGGGAGCGTGGAATACGAGATAAATCTCAAATACGATCTGCTGGCGGCGGGGCTGAGCGAAAACGAGCTTATAGAAGCTTTGAGGGAAATATTGCTCGACCCTTTTATCGTAAAGACGGTATTCAATTCAAAAAATTTTATTACTTACCTCTTGAAAAACCACAAGATAATGCCTCGCGGCTTTTTCGACGTTCAGCTTGCCCAGTATATAGCCGACGCCACGGTTTCGCACGCTACGCTCCCGGAGTTGTTCGAGGCTTATTCGATAGATAAAAACGACCTCGCGAGCGGAATGTTGTATCTTAAAAAACAGCTTGATACGGAACTCGACGAAACGGGCATGCATAGACTTTACTACGATATAGAATTGCCGCTCGTAAAAGTGTTGATAGATATGGAGCAAACCGGTTTTGCGGTAAACCGCGGGCGTTTGGAGGAGATAGGTAAAACTTTTGCTCAAGAGGAGCAAAAACTTACCGACAGGATATACGAAGAAGCCGGCAGGCAATTCAATATCAAATCGCCCAAGCAGCTTGCAAAGGTCTTATTCGAAGATCTCGGCATACCGTATCCGAAAAAAGGCGCTAAGACTTACAACACGAGCGCTGAAATACTCGAGCAACTCGATCCGTCGTATACCATAGTTCCGCTTGTGTTGAGATACCGTTTTATAACGAAGTTGAACAGCACTTATGTGGACGGACTGCGCAAACTTATAGATACGCACGGTACCGTGCACACCGAATTCAGGCAGACGCTTACCACGACCGGACGGCTTTCCAGCGTGGAGCCGAATCTGCAAAACATCCCCGTGCGCGAGGAGGAGGGAAAAGTTCTGCGTTCGCTGTTTGTCGCGCGGGACGGTTTTACTTTGGTGTCCGCCGATTATTCACAGATAGAACTCAGGATAATGGCGCATTATTCCTCAGACCCGACTATGCTTGCGGCTTACAGGGAGGGGGCGGACATACACTCGTATACCGCGGCGCAGGTGTTCGGCGTGCCGCTCGGCGAGGTCACTCCCGCAATGCGCCGTACGGCAAAGACGGTTAATTTCGGCATAATATACGGAATAAGCGATTTCGGGCTTGCCGCCAATCTCAAAATAAGTCGCGGCGAGGCTAAAAAATATATTGAAAATTATTTCGAACGGTTCCGCAGCGTGAGGGAGTATCTCGACAAGTGCGTCGAACAGGCAAAAAAGAACGGATACGTTACAACTCTTTTGGGGCGCAGACGCAAGATACCCGAATTGTTTTCGTCGGTGTATTTTACGAGACAGTTCGGCGAGCGCGCCGCAATGAACATGCCGTTGCAAGGCACGGCGGCGGACATAATAAAAATAGCCATGCTCAACGTGGGCAAGGCACTTGACGGAATGAAATCGAGGCTGATACTGCAAGTTCACGACGAGCTGATAGTCGAGACTGCGGAAGAAGAGATCGATGAAGTCAAAGCGATACTCAAAGACAAAATGGAAAACGCGTTCACTCTCGACGTTCCTCTAGTTGTGGAGATAAGCGAGGGAAAGAGCTGGTTCGACTGTAAATAACGGAGGCGTAGCATGAAAAAGACGGTAGTCGGACTTACCGGCGGCATAGCGTGCGGAAAGAGCGTTGCGGCGGATATTTTAAGATCGGCGGGCGCATATATTATTGATACGGACGTTATCTCACGCGAGATAATAAACGACGCGGACGTGCGCGAGAAAATGCGCGCGGCTTTTCCGCAGGCGTATAACGGACTCGAACTCGACCGCGCTAAGTTGAGAGAGCTGGTTTTTTCCGACGGCGAAAAGTTGAAAATTCTTAATGCGATTACCCATCCGCCGATAGCGGAACGCACCCGCGAATATATAGAAAAGTCGGATGAGCCGATAACCGTTGTGGTCGCGCCGCTTTTGTACGAGGCGGGATTCGATAGGTTTACGTCGTACGATATCGCTGTAGTTTGCGACGAGGAAGTAAGAATAGAACGCCTCAAAAAGAGAGACGCTATTTCCGAAGAAACTGCGAGACGCATGTCGAAGTCTCAACTCGCCGACGCGGAGCGCGCCGGACGCGCGGATTGCGTTATATACAACAACGGAACGCTTGCGCAGTTTCGGGCAAACGTTTTGAGGATCTATTACGAGTTGAGCGATCCGGCGGGGAGGTAGACCATATCCAGAGGGCTTAAAATAGCGGCGATTATTTCGGTTTGCGCGGCGGCGGCGATTTTATTGTTTGCCGCCGTTTTGTCATGGAGCTATCCTCTCGGCTATAAAAACGAAATAGAGCGGGCCTGCGGCAGATACGGAGTAAACGAAGATCTTGTCCGCGGCGTCATACGCACGGAGAGCGGATATCGTCCCGACGCGGTGAGTCGTTCGGGGGCGATGGGGCTTATGCAGCTTATGCCGGGCACCGCGGTATGGATGGCGGAAAAACTCGGCGACCGATCTCTTGCCGACGATCTGTTTGACCCGGATTCCAATATTACGCTGGGCGTCGCTTACTTAAAATATCTTTTGGATAAGTATCCCGAAAAGGACGCTTTGGCGGCGTACAACGCGGGCGAGGGAAATCTCGAAAAGTGGAAAAACGAAGGGCGGGCAGATTACGGATTTTCCGAAACGCGGGAATACGTGAAAAAAGTTCTGCGCGCCAAAAATATTTATTGCAGATACCGCCGGTAAATCTTTGCGCGTCAGTCGTAATTTTTAAGCATGCGCTTGCATTCCACTTCCACTTCTTCGCGCAATGCGTCGGGCGATATCACTTTGACGCTTGACCCGAAACTAAGTATTTTGCCGACCAGCTGGTTTCCACCGTACATTTCGGCGTTTGCGATATAACATCTGCCGGCGTCTTGAATCGCGTCGGCCCCCAGCCATTCCTCAATATCGGGCAATATCAGATTGGAAAACTCAATAGTGAATTTTACCACGTCGCGGTTGTCGAAGTCTCCGCGCAGTTTTTCGTATACATTGGCGGGCTTGCGGACAAAAGTGCGGTCGGGCGGAACGATGTCGTTTATGCGTGCTATTTTGAATAATCTGAGATCTTTTCGGCTGTGACACCACCCGAATACGTACCATAATCCGCTTTTCTGCACCAGGCAGTAAGGGTCGAAATATCGCTCGGAAGAAAATTCGTGTCTGTCTACGTATTTCATCCTCACCGTTCTGCGTTCGTCCACCGCTTTTCCGAGAGCGGATATCTTCGCCCCGGTGTAGTTGGGGGCGTTCCAACCGGAAGCGTCTATCACGAGAGTATCCGATTTGATAAGGTAATTGTCGTCCGCCGCGGCGATACTGTTTAGCTTGTCTATTATGTCGTCGCACAATTTGTCGTCAAAGTTGTGCTTTGCGGCGTGCAGGCAGTTTATCATTCGGGCTTTTTCTTCGGAGGAAAAAGCCGATTGGGTTATCACGTAGTCGTCGGGTATATAGTAGCCCCCGTCGGGACCTGTTTCGGAATATACCGGAACTCCGGCAAGAGTCAGCGCGTCTATCGCGCGACTCACCGTACGCACGTTTATTCCGGCGCGCGACGCAAGTTCGGACCGTTTTACTTTTTTGCGCTTTGCAAGCAAGGTAAAGTATACTATGAGTATGTAATCGGCGTTCATAAATAATTTGCTCCCGTTGAAAAATATTTTATCATTGTTGACAGATGTTGTCAACAATAGTGTGTTATAATAAGGGCATGAATTTGAAAAGAGAGGTATGCGTCAATGTTTGTAATGATACGCACTATCGGGACCGAAAACGTTAAACCGGGCGAGCCGGTGGTTATAAAGTACGACTGCCAGTTCGGGCGCGTGGGCGCGTTCGGTATAGACGGAAAAGCGTACGGATTCGCCTGCGACGTCCAGCCCGCCGGATGCGTGGATTCGTGGACGCTGTATTCGCGCATAGGCGATCGTCGCGTCATAGCGCGCGCCGCAGTCATCATGGACGGCGGCTTGCTGTTGGGATTTGACAACGCATTATTCGATAACCGCGCCGAGTACGCCCGCGTCGAGATAGCCGGTTACGGAGTTTTGGCGGCTCAATAAATTTTTGTAAATATTCGGAAATGGGGCGTAAAAGATTTGTAATTTGTGTCGGAGTGTGGTAAAATAATAAGAGCATTTCGGCATTGTTGCCGATGGATTATTCGTAAGTGTTACGGAGGTTACTACCCTGATGAAGATATTTAAGCGCGTTTACTATCCCGTTATGGCAGCTTTGGTAGTGCTGATGCTTGTGCTCGGCATTGTCGACTCGCGCGTAGGTATGAGCGGCGGCTCGTTGAAAAACTCGCAAGTCGACGGCGCGGTCTCGTACGCCGAAATGATAGCGGGCATTACCGGCGACGACGAGGAAAAGACCAAGCCGCACAATTCGTATAACGTCGACGCACAGCAGCGCGTTCGCGATTATATTCTCGAAACGTTAAAGAATGCCGGCGCTCAGGAAGTGCTTTCCGACGAACTTGACGACGACGGAAAAAATGTCGTCGATTACTTTGAAAGAAGCGGAGAGAAGCAGCCTTCGGTCTATGTCCAAAAGGCGGCGGTAACTCAGGGATCTCAAGGAGAAGACAATACCGATATCGCGGTGTCGCGCACGGTAGAGAATATCATTCTCGCGTTTCCCGGCAGCGGCAGCGACGCGATAATGTTGCATGCCCGCTATGACGGTCCGGCTTTGGGCGGAGCTTCCGACGCCGCCGCGACGGGCGCGCTTTTACAGACTGCCGTGGATGCCCTTAAATCGGGCGCGTCGTATAAGAATACTGTAGTGTTTTTGTTTGGAGACGCGGGGCAGGAGGGCGACCTCGGCGCTTGC
>CATKCE010000098.1 GCA_949744905.1 uncultured bacterium | reverse complement strand
GTTAAAACGGGCGTTCTAAAAGCGCGCTATTTGGCAATCAATACTCCGGAATCTACAGGTAAAATCGAAGATTACGGAAAAAAAGCGTCTAATTTTACCAAGGAAAAGTTGAAAAACGCAGTATCGATTTATATAGAATCCGATACTTCTGTTTGGGAAACGGATTCTACGGGCGGACGTTATTTGACTTGGGTGTGGTACAAACCTGATGAAAACAGCGAATACCGTAATCTCAATTTGGAAATATTGCAAAACGGTTTGGCGATTGCGTCAAGTACCGCAAACAATAGATACGGCGATATCTGTGTGAAAGCTCTTGACCAAGCTAAGGCGAACAAACTACTTGTACATTCGGGCAAACCAGATCCGGATATGTATCACGGCGCTGTGCAAGAAATCACTTTGAAAGAGTTGCGTTCCAATCTTGCCGATTATGAAGGAATCGCGGTAGCTGTGGAAGGCATTGTAACGCGTGAATTCGGCAATAGCGTGTACATTCAGGAATACGACGAAGAAACGGATATGTATTACGGGATTGGCTGCTATTACGGATTTTACAAGGGCCCGATGTTGGATATCTTCTCTATTGGGAACCGTATTCGTATGGTCGGTACATTGCAGTTTTATGAAAACGGCGGTTTCTATCAAATAAGCGGATTGGAATACGATGAGTATCCCGAAGACGATGACGCCGAAATGGTGCGGTTTATAAGCGCCGGTCACGAAGTTACTTATCCCGAAACGTCTATCGAACAGTTTACTTCCGGCAAGGTGGAAATTATAACCGACACCGGCAAGCAAACGTACGATTACGCGGAAATGGCGCTGAACACTACGATTTCAATGAATAATTTGCAGGTCATTAACGTTAGAACCACCGAAAACGACGAAAGTTCTGCCGATGGCGCATTAACAATAACTTGCAAAGTCGGTGATAAAACAATAGATATACGTACGCAACGTAGGTTTACGGATACTAATGGAAATGTAGTAACAGCGTCGTATTTCGAAGGCAAAACAATCGACGTAAAGGGGCTGGTAGAGTACTTCAAGTATTCCGGCGCCGAAAAAGGTCAATATCAAATAAAGGTAGTGGCCTTCAAAGACATAACTATTAAATAATTTGTTATACAAGTTATTTTATAAGTAAAAAAATAAAAGGAGAATGAAATGAAAAAGACACTATTGATTTGCATCTTAGTTCTTGTTTTGTGCGCAAGCGTTTTGGTCGCGTGTAACAAAGCGGAATCTTTGGACGCAGAAACATTGACGAAGATGCTGGAAGTTATCGATGTTAATAACAGGAATAAGCCTGCCGAAACGCCTGTGGATTATCAGCTTCCCGGCAAAACGGCGTATTCGGGTAAAACCTGTGACGTTAAATGGACCGCCACAAACGGTGTGACCGTTAGCGCTCCTGACGCCGATGGATATGTAACAGTTGACGTTAACGAAGAAGCCCCCGAAGATATCAACTATACGATTACGGCTACGTTGGTAAATTCTAAAGGCGAACCGTACAAAAACGACGAAGGAAAGGAATACTCGGTTTCCTTCAATCGCGTGGTAAAGCAATTTATCGTATCCGATTATGCAGCCTACAAAGCAAACTGCGAAAGTACTGATAAGGAAAAAGCTTCCATCAACATTAAGGCGTACATTTACGCTATAATATTGCCGTCTTCCGGTTCTTCTTCTAAGGGTTCGATGTACCTTCAAGACAAAGACGGACACGGATATTACGCTTATAGTCCTACGTTGGCAAATGGTTTAACTGCGTCCGACGAAAAGATTCTCGCCGAATATCCGCTCGGCACGGAAGTATACGTTTCCGGAACCGGTACTGTTTATAGCGGTCAATATGAATTTAATAAAGGTTGTTCGATAAGAAAAACCGGTAACGTCGCTACTGCAGATGAACTTAAGTTTAACGATGGCTCCGCCGCTTTTGCTGCTGCTAAGGATAACGAAGATAATGCGTTAATCGATTTCCAAAATGCGAAAATCGAACTGAAAAACTGCACAATGACTCGTATCGACAATCAATATTATTATTTCAAGGTTGGCGATAGCAACGTAGAATTCAATCTTTACAGAACCAACTACTTTATGTCTGCAGAAGATGCCGACAAACTTGTTAAGAAATTCGTTGTGGGTGACAAAGCCACTTTCAGAGGACTTATCAACGTATACAGCAAAAAATACCAAGTTTACCCCTTGGGACTTGATGCAATAAGCGACGTTCAACACATCGAATATACCGATACCGAAAAGGTTGCGATGGACAAGACTAACCTTACTCTTTCCCCCACAACTATTGCCGCAGACGGCGCTGAGATAACTTTGCCTGCTACGGGTCCCGCATTCGGCAGCGCTATTACTTGGGCTATCAAAGAAACTCAAACGGTCGCGACAATCGAAGACGGCAAATTGAAGGTTGCCACTTTGCCCGAAGCTGCAATGACGATTACTCTTGTTGCTACAATTCAATCCGGTGAAGTTACCGACACGAAAGAAATTACAATTGACATTGCAATGAAGCAACCCGATAACGGTATTATATTGACATCAGACAATATGGGATTAGGTAAATATAGTACAACGGTAACAGATACAACTGTTAATGGTTATAAGTTTGCTCATCTTCAAGTTATGAAGAACACATATGATAAAGCTCCGGCGATTCAAATAAAGAATGATGAATCCGCAATGTTATGTAATACCGAAGCATTTGCTGGAAAAATCACATCCGTAACAATTAATCATAATGTTGTAGGCATGCCTAAGAGTGGATATACGAACTATGTTGTTGAATTTGCAACAAAGGCGGACTTCTCTGATGCTAAATCTGTACAAGTTAAATTAACATCAGATTCTGCTGCGATGCTCGAGTTGAAAATACCCGAAGGTGATTTTACGTTCATACGTATCAAAAGAGCAGGTACTACTGACGAAAGAAAGGGCACTGTATATATTGACTCTATTAAAATTTTGTGGGAAGCTCCTGCTGCCGCATAATTAGTCTTTTTCAAAAATTTTCTCAAACGATAACAAACAACCGCTGCCTTAGGGCGGCGGTTGTTTTGATTTATTTTTTATAATTAAACAATGTATTGGCTTTAACGAAATCCTATTAGTTATAATTACATCGTAAAAGGTTTAACAATAATTTATTTGATTTACATAATTGCTTTACGATATAATTAAAGTCTGTGTGGTAAAAATGTTTTGGATAAAACGTCTTTCGACTATTACAATTAACCGTACCGTACATTGCTTTCAGACTCAAAAATACAACATTTCATCAAATTGCTATAACTTGTCGCCGCGACTGATTTTTATTAGATGAAGTAAACGCCCTAAAAATGTATCGCGGCAGGGCTTTCGCAAGTCAAACGCGTCAAGCAATAAAAATATTGCAAAAATCAAAAAATAATTGCCGAATTTTTTTCTACGCTGTTGAAATCGGCGCATTAAGGTGTTATAATATATTGGTAAGAACGACAGGTATGCAATTGCGTCGTGTTGTTTTTCGCTATTTAATATATATAAGGGGTTTGTGGTATGAAAAGGAAGCTTGCTCTTGCTGTAGTGCTGATTCTTGT
>CATKCE010000097.1 GCA_949744905.1 uncultured bacterium | reverse complement strand
CGCCGCTTCTTTGGCGGCTGCTTCTTCGGCGGTCCTGCGCGCTTCTATCTCTTGGGGGTCGAACCGGTAACACGCAACTTTATGCGTGGGCGAAAGCTGGACAAACTGCGGATATTCGCCGTCGCACTTTTTTGTGCACATGTCGCAACGGTCCTTAAAATAGCAGTAATTGGGAAGATTGACCGCATTGGGCACTCTGCCCTTTATCGAGTACAACTCGTCGACTTTCTTGTTTATCACCGGTTTACTGCGCAACAGTCCGATCGTATAAGGGTGGCTGGGGTTATCGAATATTTCGTATACGCTGCCCGCCTCGATTATCCTGCCCGCGTACATTACCACCACGTAATCCGCCATTTCGGCAATAACGCCGAGGTCGTGCGTGATAAGCATAATGGAACTGTCGAATTTGTTTTTGAGATTGCGCAACAAATCGAGTATCTGCGCCTGTATTGTAACGTCCAATGCGGTGGTGGGCTCGTCGGCTATTATAAGATTGGGTTGGCAACACAACGCCATGGCTATCATGACGCGCTGGCGCATACCGCCCGAAAGTTCGTGCGGATAACTTTTATAAACGCCCTCTTTGTTGGCTATTCCCACAAGCTCCAGCATTTCCAGAGACTTTTGTTTGGCGATCTGTCTTGTTGCGCCCTCGACATGCAAAAGAGTAACTTCGTCCAATTGATACCCGATGGTAAACACCGGATTGAGACTTGTCATGGGCTCCTGGAATATCATGGCTATCTCTTTGCCGCTTATCTTCTCCATCTCGCGCGACGGAAGTTTCGCGATATCGTAGCACACGCCGTTTTTCATCTTGTAACGCATGCTGCCCGAGACTACCTGGCCCTGCGGACCCTGCACAAGCTGCATGAGCGACAAGCTGGTAACGCTCTTGCCGCAACCGCTTTCGCCCACTACGCCCACGGTAGAATGCGCGGGAATATCGAAGCTAACGCCGTCGACCGCCTTTACAACGCCCGAATCGGTAAAGAAAAATGTGTGAAGATCGTCGAATTCCACGACATTATTGTCGTCGCGCATCCGCGTAACGTATTCTTCCTCGGGAATATTTTTGCGCTTTTTGAGTTTTTCAAGGCGCTTAATCTCCGCGCGGTTGCTCTTTATGATCTCGCGGGATTCCTTAAAACTTATATAATTGGAGTTTTTCTTTTTCATCTCATCAGTCCTGCGGATAAAGGTGGCAAGCACAGAAGTGTCCGGGCTTATACTCTTTGTAAACCGGCGCCGTTTGCGAACAAACCGGCATACATTCGGGACAACGCGTATGGAAACGGCAACCCGACGGCGGATTCGCCGGACTGGGTATGGAGCCGCCGAGTATCACTCTGTCGGATTTGCGGCGGGGATCGGGCACCGGCACGGCAGACAACAACGACCGCGTGTACGGGTGCATAGGATCGTAAAAAATAGCGTCGGTGGGTCCGCTCTCCACCATGGAGCCGAGGTACATAACGCCCACGCTGTCGGATATATGCTGTACCACCGAAAGATCGTGCGAAATGAACATGTACGCGATACTGCGTTCTTCCTGCAATTCCTTTAACAGATTAAGTATCTGCGCCTGGATTGAAACGTCCAGCGCCGAGACCGGCTCGTCGCAAACTATGAATTTGGGGTTTATTGCAAGCGCGCGCGCTATACATATCCTTTGCCGCTGTCCGCCCGAAAACTCGTACGGATAGCGCTCGTAATGCTGGGGTTGCAGTCCGCAACGCGCCATGATGTTCATTACGTAGTCCTTGATATCCTTTTTGGGCACTATCTTGTGCACCGCGACGCCCTCGGCGATTATATTGCCGATAGAAAACCGCGGCGACAGCGACGAATAGGGATCCTGGAATATGACTTGCATGTCGGTGCGCACGGTGTTCATTTTACGGTTGGAATAATTCGTAATGTTCCTTCCGTTAAAATACACGTCGCCCGCCGTCTTGCGGTATAAACCAAGTATCGTTCTACCAAGAGTCGTTTTGCCGCAACCGCTCTCGCCCACTATTCCCACGGTCTTGCCGTAAGGAATGCGCACCGATACGTCGTCCACCGCTTTAAGAAAGCGCGTGGGCTGGCCTATGATGTTGGTCTCTATGGGAAAGTACTGCTTAACGTGGTTTGCGATAAGGATGTTTTCGCTGAGCTCCTGCTCGGAAGGAGTTACCGACTCGTAATTTTTGAACTGCGAAGTAGCTATGCCTTTTACAAAAAGTTTACGTATGCTTTCGGGCACTTTTATTTTCTTTTTCTGTTTGACCGGCGCCGAATTTTTTTTCGCGGTATCTTCGGTTTCCGCCGAAATTTCGTCGGCTTCCGCCGCGGCACCGGTTTCCGTATTTACGTCGGCAACGGCCGTAACGACGTTTTCTTCCGCCGCCGCATTTTCCGCGGCTTCGATATTCTCGTTTTGTTCGCCGTTTATCTTATCGGACATAACGCTCACCTCCGCTACTTCTTCATCTTGGGATCGAACGCGTCGCGCAGTCCGTCGCCGATAAAGTTAAAGCTGAGCACCGCAAGCATTATGCAGATGCCCGCGGGTCCCCAGATATTGAAAAAGTTGGATATTATCGTAAAGTCGCCGGACGTCAAACATCCCAGCATATTGCCCCACGTAGCGTACGGAGGCGGCACGCCCAGATTGAGGAAAGAGAGCGTGGATTCGGTAAGTATTATACCGCCGAGTCCGAGCGTCATGGAAACTATGAGCTGAGGCATGACGTTAGGTATCAAATGCCGAAATATCTTTCTTCCCGCCGGCAAGCCCATACTTCGCGCGGCAAGCATGAATTCCTGCTCGCGTAACGAAAGTATCTGCCCGCGCACCATCCGCGCGGTGCCTGCCCAGCCGAACACTATCAGCACTAACAGCAGCCAGTATATCCGCGCAAAGCCGTTTATCTCGTTAGCCGACATTATCGCGCTGCATATAAACAATATCGGCATTTGCGGGACACAGTAAAACACGTCTACGATACGCATTATTATCTGGTCCACTATGCCGCCGCAATAACCGGCTATACCTCCTATTATAACGCCCACCAGAGTTTCCAGCAGTACCACCACGAAACCTATGGTAAGCGACACCCTGCCGCCGTACATGAGTCGCACGAACACGTCTCTGCCGTGCTCGTCGGTGCCGAGCAAGTGGTCGGCGCTGGGGTAGTCTTTCATGTTAATGGACGGAGTATACTGTATATCGTACATGGTGTATTCCACGCCGTCTACAACGAACACAATGGGCTCGGTCGTTACCTGAGGAGCGCCGTTAAGGTCCACGGTATCGTAACTCACGTCGCCGCAAAAGAACGGACCGATAAAGCAAATCAAAAACAGCGCAACAAGCACCGCAAGACCGACTATCGAAAGTTTGGAGCGGAAAAACCGTTTGAGCACCAGTTGTCCGGGACTCAGCGTTTTTACGCTGTCCGACAAACTGGTCTGTCCCTGCCCGGGGTCCGGCTGCGCTTCCGCGTGTTCCGCGTTCTGCGGTAAAGAACTTTCTTCCGTAATGATCTTTTCTTCTTCGTTCATGCCGCGCCTCCTACTTGCCCAGTTTGACGCGGGGATCCACCACCGCGTACATTATGTCGGCGATAAGAATACCCAGCACCGTAAGTATGGTGATAAACAGATAGTACGCCATCGCAAAAGGTATGTCGCCCTGAAGCGTAGCCTGGTACGACACGTATCCTATTCCCTGTATTCCGAATAATTGTTCTATTACGTACGAGCCGCCGAACAAGCCCGGCAGAATGCCCGCAAGCGTTGTAACAAGCGGTATCGCCGTGTTTTTGAACGCGTGCTTGTAAATTATGTTGCCTTTTTTTACGCCCTTGGCTTTTGCCGTGCGAATGTAATCGGCGTTTAATACTTCAAGCATGTTGGTGCGGGTATAACGCATGAGCCCGCCCAGACTCAATATAGTGGATATGATTATCGGTAAAATAAGGTGCCACGCCTGATTCAGGAACTTTTCGAATGCGTTGCCGGAAAAGTCCATGGATATGGAGCCGAGGCTCGCGTCGAACCATCCGAGGTCAACCGCGAATATCTTTATCATTATCGCCGCGAAAAAGAACGACGGCAAAGATATTCCGAGCAGAGTAAACACGGTGGTTATGTAGTCCGCGGGACCGTACTGATTTACCGCGGCGCGTATTCCGAGGGGTATGGCTATGACAAGCTGTAATATAGTAACGCACAAACTCATCCAAAACGAAATGGGAATGGCGTTTTTGATCTTGGAAACGACTTCGGCTCCGTCAATGAACGACGTGCCGAAATTACCGGCAAGGGCCTGCCCCAACCAAATGAAATAGCCTTTTACCACCGGCACGTTAAGACCGTACAGCTCCATAACGCGCAAAGCCTGCTCCTGCCAGTTCGGATTGCTTTGGGACGTTTCCTCGAACTTTCTCCATACGTAATTGTCCGGCATCATCCTGAATAACGTATACGTTATAAAGGTGACGCCGAATATTACGAATACGGCTATAAGTAGTCTTTTAAGTATGTATTTTACCATCTGACCTATCCTAAGTAAAAACGCTTATTTTTTAAAGCTGACTTCCCAAAGTCTGTCTATGGGTCCCGCGTAAGTCGAGGGTTTCGTATTGATAGTCGATACGTCGAGGGTATCGGTATTCCACGCGTAAAGGTCGCAACGCTGGTAAAGCGGGAACTCTATCGCAAGGTCCATGAGTTTGTCGAGCGCTTCCTGGTAAATGGGCGCTCTTTCAACGTCTTCGAGCTTCTTTCTTCCGTTGTCTATAAGCGTGCTGAGTTCTTCCAAAATTTGATAATCTTCGGAATCGGGACGTTTGAGAATATCGGGATATCCCCACGCGTTAACGTTGGTGGCTTTGGAATCCATGTGGTACACCTGGTACATGTCGGGGTCGACGGTAGCCGACCATGCCGCGCACCAAACGGTAAGACCACCGCTCGAAAGTTTGCTGAGAGCGCGCGAATCGGTGTTTACCGATATCTGCCAACCATGGTCGTTAAGCACTTCCATCGCCTTGTACATAGTCTGGTAAGCGGGGTGGTCTTCCGAACCGCCGGAAATGGTGAACGTGTATTTAAGCGGCTTTTTCTCGGAAGGATTATACCAGTTAACGCCGTCCGGACGCGTAAGTCCGAGTTCGTCGCGCGCCGCATCCATATATTTGTTGTAATCGGTTAAATCGGGATTCGAAGCGTCGAACTTATACACGGCTTCGGGTTCCCATCTAACGCCCTCTTGCTCGCCGAAGTTATAAACCCACGAGCAGGTGGACAAACAGCGGGTTATCGTCTCGGACAAAGTTCCGGGATAATACGATTTTATGAGCGACGCGTCGAATACCGACATTATAGCCCTGCGCAGGTTGATGTTGGGTATCTTTTCCGCGTTTATCCCTATATATCCGTAACCGTTGGTCCTTGCCGTGGCGTAACCCACAAATCCGGTCTTGGAAAGAGCGGTCTGGTTTTCCGGCTTAGCGGCGACTCCGTCCGAGAAATCGAGCGCGCGGCTGGTAAACGCATTCATGACGTTGGCTGTGTCTATCTCTTTGCAACGCAGATATTTTATCTTGGCGTTAAGGCTCTTGTCGGTACCGTTTTTCATAGTAGTGTAAAAATAATCGTTACGCACGTAATACACGGTGCCGGAATTGTAAAAGCCTTTTTTAAGATTATTGAAATCGGTGTGTTTGTCAAGGTCTGTAGCCTTGTATACGCCCGCGCCCATCGGGACTTTGTTCCTTGCCTGCACGACTTCGGTCATATATTTGTAATCGCCCATGGGGAAACCGAAGTTTATGTTGTCTTCGTTTCCGTCGTAACCCTCGGTACCGGGAGCGTTAAAGGCATGGTAATCGTTTTTATCGTTATACTTGGAATTATCGGTGACCGACGCGTCGGAATAATAGTGCATGGGAGCAATGGTAAGACCGAAGTTCCAAAGCGCTTTGGGGTCTACGCCCTTTATACGCACTTGCAGTACGTCGTACTCGCTACCGTAAGCCGTCTTTTGAATGCTGTCGGCGGAGGGAACGAATTCCGTACCCTTTACGACGCTTATACCGCTTACGGTGCGGGGATAATCTCCCGCCGCCTGGTATTCGGCGATAACGTTACTGCGTTCTTCCGCCTCGATATTGGTGCGCAACTGCGAACCCGACGCCCAAGCGAGGATGTCGGCGAATTTCTTGGAATAACCTCTCATAAGGTTATCGGCCTGATAATAGCCGTAAACAAAGTTTATCATGTCCTCTTTGCTATGCGACTTGGGACCGTCCTGGTCTATTGCGGTGGTATCGATAACATACTTGCCGGCAGCGTTTTTTATCGGTCTGCCGGTGGGGTCCAACTTGACGCTTGTGACGTTCTCGGTAAAGAGATATACTTCCCACTGTTGTTTTACGTCGTATTCCTTTTGATAGCTTTCAAGACTTTCGCCCGCGCTCACCCAGTCGGTCTCTATTTCCGCACGGAAAAGTTCGGCAAGGGCTTTCGCGTCCTTTTCCGCCTGGGCAACGGCTTTTTCCACTCCGTCTCCATCCTTTATTTCGGTGATAAAAGAGTTTTCGGGAAGGGTGGTGAGCCAGTCTTTAAGGTTGCTGAGCCGTATCGCAGCTCTGCCCGCCGCCGTAGTGTCTATGGGGGAATCCTCGTTGTCGCCCACTTCTATGCCCAGCGAACGGTAAAGTTTAAGCCCCTCGATATCCACCGAATACAGAGTGGACGAGCCCGTATATACGGGGTCGAGATACATGTATACGTTAAAAAGCACGTCCTTGATAGTGAGGTCGACGCCGTCGCTGAACTTTATACCGTTTTTGATAACGAACTGGTACACGGTGGTACCGTTCTCGTCGCCGACGGTCGTAGGGTTACCTTCGGCGTCGTACATCGTCTGCGAATAATCTTTAGCAACGCACGGCCAATCGTCCCCGCAGACTATCTTGGCATTGTCGTCGGTAGTGAACATGGAAATCTGGGTCCTGCCCGTCACCGCGGTATCGGTGGCGGCGGTAGCGTAAAACGGACTGAACAGTCCCTCTACCGGCAACGTGCTGAGACGCAAGGGGTCTTTTTCGTTGTTGCGGGGCTTATTTCCTCCGCAACCGGCAAAGGCGCCCAAAGACAACGTAAGCACCAACGCTAAAATGACACATAATCTCTTTTTCATAATACAGTTCCTCTTAAGGGTTATTTCTCTTAATTTTCGATATAGTTGACAACGATATTGCCCGTCGCCGTTGCCGTATTGCCGTTATCCGCGTCTTTATCGCGGTTGTTCCACACCGGCGCAACGTCCGTCCGGCTTTCGTACGCCACCGTCACAACCGGTTTATCCGTCCCGCGTTTTATGTTTATATTCACGGCGCAGTTTTCAAACGAAACGTCGTTTACCGCGGTATCCTGCGCGACGCCTCCTAAAAAGCCTATGTTCATGATGTTGTTGTTGACTATGCCCTTGGTGTACGTCACATTGAAATTGCAGTCCTTAAAGGTCATGTCGGAGAACTGCGCACCGTTTAAGGTGGTCCCGAATATCCCCAACCCCACCGTGGTAAGGTTTCGACTGAAATCGATGTCTTTGCGTTCTACGGTAAGATTCTTTACAGTAACTCCGTTGCCAATTATCTTGCCGGAAAAAGCCATTTTGTGCGTCCACCAGCGGGTAAGCGCCGAGCAGTCTATTTCTCCGCTGTCGTCGCCCACCAGATAAAAGTTGAGCGCGCCGCTCGTCAAAAAGTCCTGCGCCGTAACTACCTTTACCCAATCGCCTTGCAGGAAGTAGCCGTATACGTTTACTTCGTAATCTTCTTCTTCCGCAGTATCGGGAGTAAGTCCGTCGGGAAGTCCGGGATGACGGAATTCGGGGTCCCAAGGCTCTTTTTCCGCCGTCTTATACACGTCAATAAGCGTATAGCCGGCATATTTTATGCGCGTTACGTCAAGCGTCGCGTTTTCGGCGCAGTACACTTTGAGTACCGATCCGCCGGTCGCGATATCCAATATATTGTAGCACATGCGCGGTTGCCATTTCGCGTACAGCGTAATGCTCTCGTACATGGGAGTTCCCACCTCTACGCGTTCGCCGTAAGCGATGTTGCCGTCGCCGTCCTTTGTTCCCGTATACCAACCCTCTATCATATAGCCGGATTTTACGGGAGGATGGATGCTCGTGTGGTGATCCCACGGCAAAGCGAGCGGAGTGCCGGGGCTGAGCCGTATGTATCTTATCTCCGAGTCCGAAGATTTGCCTCCGGCAAGATCGAAAGTCACTTTTACCGTCATACCGCGGTCGATTATTATATCTTCCTGGTTGAGACCCTTACTGCATCCGGTAAAAACGGTAAACGCCGCCGCCAATGCCAAAGCTAATATTAAGATCTTGCATTTGTTTTTCAACTGACTTTTCCTTCTTAAAACCTTTGTCTTACTTTACGCGTTTAACCCAGCCATACGTAATACAACAGCAGATACGCGATTATACCGCCGACTATCAAACATATCACCGGCAAAGCAAGAGAAACAAACGACGAGCGCATTATGCTTTTGCGCTCGGCTTTTGTATACTTGCGTGCGAGTTCGCGCTTCTTTTTCTTTTCTTCCGATTCGTACCACTTAAAGCCTTCCACGTTCATATCGGCTATAGTGCGTCCGTCATCGTCGTCGTAGCGTTTCTTTTTTTTCATACCGAACTCTCTGTGCGTACTTTTTACAGTCGACGGGTATTTTTATGCAATTACACGCAGTTAAGATATTATACCAAAAAATCAACTGTCTTGTAAAGCGATTGCGTCGTATTTTTTGCCTGCGACGGACCGCCGGGTGCAAACGGTAATTAAAAAAGGCATGCGCAACGGAAACACAGACGCCGTTGTCCATACCCTTTAATACCCTTATTATATATGTATATATGATACCACACGGTACCAAACGTGTCAAGTGAAAATTTTTGTCACAAAATCGGCAAGCGCGCTCATTTCTCCTTTTCCGCCGCGTTCTCCCCATCGGGCGCAAACTCGGCGTCTACCGCGTCGGCATTTTCATCTTGCGGCAACGCGGGTTTTTCGCCGCCTCCGCTCGGCAAAAGGCGCAGAAACCGGAACGCCGCGTTTTCAAACGGACGGTCGATAAAGTAAAACAGCGCGAATACCGCGACTCCCGCAACGGTTATCATGAGATCTTCCATTGTGTCGGCTACCGGCGACTTTCCTTCCGCCAACGATTCCCAAACCCTCTGCGAGTCCGAATCGAACAAGCGGTCGGTGATATATTCGACTATCTCCCACAAAGCTCCCAAAGCGAGCGCCGCCGAAAACGCCAAAAGTATCATCCACACGGGAGAAAGTTTTACGCCCTTGCAACCGGCAAGGATCGTAAACACGACCAGCGCGGCGTTGAACCCGAAAAATCCGTGGCAAAAGAGGTCCCACCAGCCCCACATATCGTAAAAGCGCAAAGCAGTGCCTAAGTCGGCGGCGCAAATAACGTGCACGCAGATAGCCGCTATTATAAACCACGGCGCGTTTTTGCCGGTGGTAACGAAAACAAACGGAAACACGAGGGGTATGAGCGCCGTGGCGAAAACGCCGGCAAGATAAACCGGCGCCACCGTATTGCCGCTACGCAAACCGTACACCGCAGCCGTTACCGCCGCCGCGACAAACATCGCGAGCGCCGGAACAAAATGTACGAATTTGAGTTTTTTAAGTCTTTCTTTCATCGTTCTCTCCGCATGCGCGCTTTATCTGTTTTCGTAACACGCCACCACTTCGCCGAAGTACATGGTATGCAGATCTTTGCCGTCGTACATCTCGGCTTTAAGCGACTCGTCTATCTCTCCGCCGTCGCACGAATACACCACCTTGCATTCCAGTATCAGTCCGCATTCGCCCAAAACATACGCGGGTATTTTTTTTGCTCTGCGCGGGTGCAAATGCAGTTCTTCAAACTTGTTTACGCTGTAACCGCTCATGTGGTCGCACAACATGATCTCGCGCCGCATGTCGGCGACCGGCACCGATACGGCGAAACTTTTTTCCTTATCTATGACCTCGTGACTGAGCTTGCCGGTCCTTACCGGAAGAATAAAGACTTGGCGGTTCCAAAAACTTCCCAGAGCGCCCCAGTGGGTGGACATGAGATTGGGCGTTTCCTTTCCGCACGAAATAAACAATCCGCTGCTTTTAAGCGCGCCTATAAGTTTCATCCGTTGCTCTGTGGTCAGATACATATTATTTTACTACCCTTATGCTTTTTATAACTACGGGGCTTAACGGCACGTCGTCGTAATAGCCTATGCTTCCCGTGCGCGCTTTGCCGATCGACACCGCTTTTTCAAGACTTGCGACGTCGCTGCATTTACCGAAAGCCGCGTATTCTCCGTCCAAAAACGGAGTGTCGGCAACGCAGATAAAAAATTGTCCGGATGCCGAATCCTTTACCTGGGTGCGGGCCATGCTTATGACTCCCGCGGTGTGCTTGACAGGATTGTTTATCCCGTTGGACGCAAATTCTCCTTTTATCGTCTTTGCGCCCTTTTTGGGCAACAGCTTTCCGTTTTCATGTACGAATCCTCCGCCCTGTATCATAAAACCGTCTATCACGCGGTGGAAACACAGTCCGTCGTAATACCCGCTGTCGCACAGTCCCACAAAGTTTGCAACGGTTATCGGCGCGGCGTCGGGATACAGTTCAAGGTTCATTTCTCCGCCGTCCTGCATCGTTATTTTTACTTTTACGGTATTTTGCATTTTTAATGTTCCCCTTTGATTGATAGATATATCATATCACACTTTGCCGCGCCGTGCAATTACTTAATGCAATTTTAATGCAATTCTCACCTTTTATGTATTGAACGAACGCAAAATTTGCAGTATACTTATTATATTAAATTTCAAGGAGACTTATACGCTAATGAAAATGGGTGAAAAACTCGAAAAAGCCGTCGACATCGTAGGAGAGATACTTGCATTTTTTACAGTAGCTCTCATAGTGTTTTTGTCCGTCAACAGATTCGTTGCCGACGGTGCCGGATTTTTACCGGCAAACGCTACCAAAATACTCGAAAGCATACGCGAGATAGCGGTGCTGGTAGTTGTGGGACTCGCGGGGCTCGAATTCGCGTTAAAACGCGGTTTTGTCGTGTTCCTGTTTTATGCCGCGCTTGTTGCGGCGGCGGTCATATTCCTGTTCTTCCCCCATGTTCTGCCCGCCACCCAAAGTTTACTGAGAATATAAAAATACGATAAAATACATAAAAGACTTTCCGGCAATATCCGGAAGGTCTTTTTATTTGCGACGCGGCATTGTTTTATTCGACCGCGCATATAAATACAATTTTATCGATATCCGGAAGGTCTTT
>CATKCE010000096.1 GCA_949744905.1 uncultured bacterium | reverse complement strand
GCAAAACGCATCAAGAAACCATATCTTGAGTTTTTCGATAATATCCACTTTGTATACAAGCCCGATCCAAGCAAACAAAGGCACTTCGTCGGCAATATTATCAACGAGTTTTACTTCGTTTGTTATTACGGCGCCCAAAGTTATTTCGTTTTTATGGCGCGAAAAAACTTCTTTGATCACCTTACTTTCAACTTTTTTGAAATACAACGATTCGTCTACGATCTTGTTGTCGAATATCGACATATAGTATTTGTACTCTATGCCTTCGATTTCGATAAACAGTTCAAATTCAGTGGGCTTATTCGCACTTTCGGGGGCGAACTTAAACGGGACCACGGATGTGTCGGACATCTTTATATCGCTTATCGGACCGGTTCCTTTCACCGACAAAAATTGTTTTACTACCAACCTCTGTAAAGTAAACAGCGCACGCAGTAAAGTGCTTTTACCGCCGCCGTTGGGTCCGTAAATTGCCGCCACAGGCAATAACCTGTCGTTTATAAGCGTATCCTTGAATTCCGACAACTTTATCGCGCGCATATCAAGAGTAGCTTTTTCTTTAATGCACTGAAAATTAGTCACCGAAAATTGAGTAAGCATAAGTACCTCCGCAGTATGTATTTTAATTATAACCTATTTTATGCATAAAATCAAGCCTTTGCGAGATTTTTTCTCGCAAATACGACTTTTTTGTCTTATTTTTCAAAGTGCGACATTTATCGACGTTTTATATCTTAAATCGAAAATGCGCGGTTACTGTAAACAAATCAAAATTTTTTTACAAACCGTAAAAAAAGCTCCGAGAAACTCGGGGCTTTTTGCTATTATAAAAATCATTCCTGTTTTATTCTTTTTGCCAACAGTTTCATCCGTGCAGTGTCCGGAAATTCAAACGAGCCGATAAATCGTCATATTCTACTTTGCGCTTATAATCACCGTTTCGCAATATTTTCCGTCGACTTCCACAATAACGGCGGTATTAACAACGGAATTTTTACAAGTCAAACCATACAATACTTCTTCACCCTCATTTACTTCGGGCATAGTAATTTCCAAAACCTGCGTATCATATTTAAGCGTAATATTTTCGGTCGTGATAGAACGAATAATACTGCCGCCCGTTTGAATATAAGTAACCGCCAAGAAATAATTTTGTCCGACTTGCAGAATATAATCGTTTTCAACAAGCGTTTCATTGTCGGATAAAGGGTTTCCGTAAGTATAAGAATAATTGCGGTCATGCTCTGCTACCACACCAGTCATTATACCCACTACTTTTGCGTGAGTTGTGCCGCAAGCCGTCAAACCAAACGACAATACCGCTATACACAAAGCACATATAAAGATAAAAAACTTTTTCATATTATTTTTTATTTACTCATTTATAACAAGCGGAGTTCTACTTCTTCCTGTTCTTTACGTAACGGAAATCGCGCTCGGCGAGTTCTTCGCGCGTCCAGCCCTTCTTTTCCGCCATAGTGGCGATAAGTTCTTTTACCCAGCGCACCGAGCGGTCGGACTTCAATTTTACGCGCATGGGCACGGTGCCGTACTTTCCGACGTCGCCCATATCGCGGAAGTTGTACTTTGTTCCCTCGAATTCGTCGGGATCGAGCGCCATGTGCAAAAAGAGAGTTTTGCCGCGTATGGCAAACTTCGCGTATGTGACCTTTCCGCGGTACCACGATTCATTTGACGTGCTCATGCGGGGTTTCATTCCAAAGCGCAGCAATTCGTTTTTAACGGCGCTGTAACGGGCTTTAAGAACGCCGTCGGCGCGCATGAGTTTTGTCGTAAATTCACGGGGCGTGCGGTCAAGCTCGCGCAGGTCCGCCGCCGCCGCCTCTTTGAGCGCCTGCTCGCTTACGTCGGGCGTGCTTACGTAATACAGTTTGATATATTTTTCGCGCACCAAAGACGTCGTGTTGCGGTAATCGGGTCGGAAATTTTCTTCGGGCGCGTTTTTGCGCGTCAGTTTGTTTTTATCCGCCATGGCGGCTATCAGTTCCAACGCCCACCGCACCGCGCGATCGGAACGGAGTTTTAACTGCATGGGAACGTCGCGATATTTTTCCACGCTTCCCGCGTCGCGGAACACATATTTGGTGTTTGCAAAATCCACGGGAGCAAGCGCCAGATACATAGAAAGCGTCTTTCCGCGCACGGCGAACTTGGCGTACGTGTTTTTGCCGCGGTACATCGACTCGTTGCCCCAGCTTACGCGCGACTTCAAGCCGTAGCGCAACAGCTCGTTGCGCAGTATGCTGTAATAACCTTTTAGCGTATCGTCGGATTGTATCAGCCTTGCGGTAAAACTGCGGTTATAACGCACCTTTAAGCGCGCGCCGTCCACTATCACCGTGCCCGTATCGGCGTTTTCGTCGTCGTCCACAAGCTCCGCCGACGGCGCAAACTCCACTTCGTTGCCAACGGGTACCGAATCTTCATGCGAGGGCGCGGGAGCCGGCGCAAGCAAAGGGGCCGGCTCGGGCAACGGCTCGGGACTGCTCTCCGCCGAACCGTACCAAACGCGGTCGTCGCCGGCAGGCAGGTTTGACGCGCTGTTCCGCTTGCCCACCAATTCCATTATAAGCAACGCGACCACGCCGGCAAGCATAGCCGAAATAACCGCGATAAGAGTGATCTTTATCTCGGAACTCCATTCGACGCTATAAAGCATTGGCGTAAACGCTGTTGCCATTATCCCTTTAATTCTCCTTTTTGGCGGCAAAGACCTTGTAAAATATTACTCCCGATACTACGACAGCCGCCACGGCGACTATGTAAGCCCACCCGAAGTCGTCTTTTATCCACCTGAAAAACAAGCCAACGTGCGGCACCGTGCCCACTACCTTGCCCACTATGTTGTCTTTGGTTATCGGGCGCGTGTCCTCGGCGTTGTTGGCGTCGCCCTTGGTGTAAAACTTGCCGTCTTGTATGCGCACTATCCTGTGCGTGGTGGGTACGGAAGCATATTCGGGCATAAACGTGATGATATCGCCCACGCGGTAATCGTCGCGCCGCTTTACGATTATGAGGTCGCCCTCATCGATAGTGCCGGACATACTTCCCGTTTGCACGATAAGAGTGGAAATGCCGCAAAAAGCCGGTACCGGCTTCTTTTTTACAAACTTGTCCACGGCAAGAGTGACCGCCACCGTAAACAGAAAAGCCACGACGGCAAGCCCCAACGACAAAAACACTATTCCCGTCACGCGCTTTGCCTTGCTCGTAGGCTTTTTGCCGTCCTGCGCGGCGGAGACTTCGGCGTGGTCCGCCCCCTGCTCCGCGACTGCGTCGGCTTTGTCTTCCGCGCCCGCCTCGGGCGGCGCGTTCATTGTTTCTTCCGTATCGGCGACAGCCGACGTTTTATCGCTTTTTCGTATCATTCGCGGTTTACCTCGCTTGCGCGGTAAGGCACAGCTCCATTGAAATTTTTCCGCCGTCTTTGCCTATGAGAGTATCGTTTTTGTCCGAGCCGGCTTCAAACGGCCAACGCCATTCAAGCGTAAAGTACTGTGCGCTGTCCTGCAATATAACAAGCTCGTCAAACGAAAGTTCCTCCACGCTTTTCCAATCGTCCGACGCCATGTAAACATTGTTCATTTTAAGACGGAACTGCAAGGGGAAATGATCTATTTCGCCGCCCTCGTATCCGGGCTTTATATAAAACGAATATTCCATGGCAACGTTGTGGGGATTGCGCAGTATAAATTCGTAGTCGCCCGAGCTTCCGGGGCGTACCGAACTGCCGAACACGGCTATCGGCCCCTGCGCCTCCCACGTGCCGTTATTGTCGCGGATATCTATTACAGGGCGTTCGCGGTCCCCAAACGGCAACGCAAGCAACGCCACGAGTATCACGGTGGTTATCAGCAATGCGGCAAGCAGACTTAAAAGGACGATGTGCGCCGGACTGCGCTCGTTGCGCATTATTTTACCCACCCATCTCTGCACGCCTCCGTCGGTGACATACAAAACGTCTCCTATGAGTTTGAACGTGTGCCCGACGGATACGTATTCGGCTATGCGTCGTTTTTTGCCGTTTTCGTCGGCTGTTTTTTCTTCCGACCGCAATTCGGCTATAACTTTTCCGTTAAGGTCGAAAATTTTATCGGAGGACACACTGCCCAAAATTTTATTTTGGGCATCGCAAAGGACGCGCGCTCCGTGCGCACGGCGGAACTTTTCCGAAAATTCTCCTTCGGTAAGTTTAAGATCGTATGCCGCTGTTGCCATTTTGCGAACCTTGTCCGTACCTTTATCTTATTTTGTCCGCGCGGTAAAACCGCACATGCTTTACAAAAGCATGTATACAATCGAATATCTTCCGCCTTTGCGTGCGTATACGCAAAGGCGGATATCCGATTTGCTTTATTACAGAATAATTTTTCGCCTTAACTTAGGCGGTAGCGCCGGTCTGCGACTGTTCTACGGCAAGACTGAAAGCGAATTTTATAGTCGTCTTAGCGGTATATCCGGCGGGCGCAGTATTTCCCGCGGCAACGTTGCCGAGTATCGTGTCGTACTTATTGGCGTCGGGAGTGGCGGTCGTATCGTCGAATTTCCATTCCCAAGAAATAGTGTATTCAAGGTCGAGAGCGGTAGCGCCCGGCATTATGACACCCGTACCGAGGTTATTCTGCAACGCTTTAAGAGCGTCGGAAAGGGACTTGCCATCGTACAAAGCGGTCGATTCGTTTTTCTTCTCTACCTTCCAAACGATGGGTTTGTAATCTACCGCGGCAATAACATTATCGGGGTCGGTGTTATCCTCGGGTTTTGTGAGCGAAATTTCTTCGAATGTAGAAGCGTCGTATGTAAGAGAAAGTTTTGCGGCGACTTCTGCTTGACCTGTCACGATTATCTTCATGGAGCCTTTCGCGCCGGGAGCCACAAGATTGTTTTTTGCCGTATCGGCGGCAATGCTGAGGCCGGTCCTGCCTGTGCTTGCTTCCGCCCAGGTCGCGGACGTTCCGTTATCGCCGTAAGCGTCGTTGAACATGTTCTCGGGCGTTACGGTAACAACGTATCCCCACTTGGCAACGGTGGCCTGTTGCGAAGGCGCGGACGTGCTCGACACGTATTTGGCAAACGTTACTCCGCCGAGGCACAGTATTGCCACAAGCAATACGAGTATTGCCGAAACGACAGCTATGCGCTTGTTTCTGCGTTCTTTCTTTTCTTCCATTGTTCTTTTCTCCTTTATGGAATTTATTTTTTGACTTATTTATGTAAAACGACGCGAAAAGTTCCGCGGTATTCCGCAATTTCCGCCCCGGTTTTTTTCATTGACGGTTTTCCGGCGGTTTAGCCCGGCAATACTGCGGCTGCGTATCGCAACCGGTATTAAGCCCCGTGCTCTCTTCCGGCGACACCGCACGGATGTAGCCGTCTATTAAATGCCACGAGGGATTCGTCGCCTGTATGTCGGGATTCTGGTCGTACACGTTTGAGCCCATGCCGTAAATGCGGAACAGAACGTTAAACACCGATCCGTCAACGTGTCCTATTCCGCGCGTAAAAGTCAGCACGCCTCCCACCGTGACCGGCGCGGGATTGTATACGTAATACGTGCCGTAATATACGTAAATGTTTATGTTATGTGGAGCCGCCGCCGTACCCTCCGCAATCCTGTTGACCGATATCGGGTACAGATTGGCGTCAACGGATATTAGGCTCTGCAAATTTTTGTTGGAAGTCTCGTCCGCTCCGAGCAACCCCTCTTTGCGCAGATCTTCTACGCCGAACGCCCCGAAGTACACGGTGCTGTAATCGGACACCACAACGCCGTCCTGCCCGCCGCCGCGCTTGCCGAACTTGCCGCGATAAACGTATACCGTCGCCGTACTGTCGGGATCCGCGCCGCGTATAAACGCTCCGCCGTTTTTGCCGTCGAACGTTCCGCCGTACACCATAACGTCGGACGCGCCCATTACCT
>CATKCE010000095.1 GCA_949744905.1 uncultured bacterium | reverse complement strand
TGCAGTGGGCGCTGCAAGCGGCAGAGCCGTAATAAAGGGCGTAGGACCGGAACTGATGCACTCGGTGTTGGAAAAGTTGCGCAGAGCCGGCTGTATGATATCCGAATTGCCCGACGGTGTAAAAATAGCGGCGGACGGAAGACTGCGCGCCGTACATAAAATCGAAACGCAACCTTTTCCCGGATATCCCACAGACGTGCAGCCGCAACTTACGGCTATGCTTACGTCTGCTGACGGTTCAAGCATGATAGTGGAAAACATGTTTGAAAACAGGTTTAAATATACGGCGCAACTTGTTAAAATGGGAGCCAAAATAGTCGTTAAAGACCGTGTGGCGGTAGTAAAAGGCGTTAAACGTTTAAGCGGTGCCGCCGTTACCGCCGAGGACCTTCGCGGGGGTGCCGCGCTTGTGACCGCGGCGCTGGGAGCATACGGAGAATCCGTCATAGCAGGCGTGCGACACATAGACAGAGGATACGACAAGATCGAAAATGCGCTTGCCGCTTTGGGTGCCGATATCGGGCGTATATAGTAGCTATATGCCCGCAAACAGTTGATTTATTTTTCGACAAATGATATAATTGTATCATGAGAAATAAAAAGCTCATAATACTTTTTTCGGTGCTTTTGGCGGTGACGCTTTTGGTCGTTTTCAACAGCGTCCTTTTTTCCGTGCAACGTGTCGACGTGTATTGCGCAAACGTAAAAGAGTCGGTACTTGCGGACAATGTGCGCAAAAGCCATAAGATAAAGCGCGGGTCCAGTATTTTTTTCGTAAATAAAGACGAAGTTACAAAGCGCGTCGAAAAAAGCGTTCCCGGGATAAGAGTACTGAATATAGAAAAACAGTTTCCAAACAAAATATATATAAATTATGTGGAAGTAAAAGAGTACGTCAAAGTCACGTCGGGGGTCAAAACCTATTATTGCGGAAACGATATGCGCGTCATGCGTATAGAAAACGGACTCGGAGACGACGATTCGGACGGAGCTATAAGATTGAAGTACCGCGGCTCTTTATCCGATCTGGATATCGGCGATACTTTAACATTTGAAACGTCGAGCGGGTTGAGCGCGGCGTCTGTGGTGACCGAGATCTTCCGCGGTCTTGAAAGACTCGGGTACTATGACACGGTCATGGACCTATTGGACGATATAGATCTAAGCGGAAATTTTGTCGTGCTTACGACTTCCACCGGTCTTAAATGGGAAATAGTTACTACAGACAGACTTGCGGAAAAACTGCGGTTCGCTTATTCCGTATACGTGTCGGACAAGTTTGACGACTCTATGAAAAGAGAGGGGACGCTTGTTATAGCAGGCTCGGACCGTCTTGTTGCGAATTACCGCAGACCGGGCAGCGCTGTGGAAGGGTTGTAGAGTATTAACATATAATTCTCTTGACTTTTGTGTTCTCGGCATTATATAATTAAAACAATCACGGAGAGGATAAATTACTGTGGCTCAAGACGTAGCTGTACTCGATTTCGGTTCCGGTAAGATAGACGTTCTTATCGGCGAACGCGGAGTAAACAACACAATTTGCATCAACGGTATGGGCGAGTGCGACTATGCCGGTTTTGCCGACGGTGAGTGGTTCGAGCCCGAACAGCTCGGTTATGCTATCGGACATGCCATAAATAACGCCGAAACAAATTCTCGTACAAAGATAAAGCGTTTGTATGTCGGAGTGCCGGGCGAATTTACCGCGGTCGTATGCCGCGATGTGAATATTTCGCTTACGAAAAAGCGTAAAGTGACGGAAGCCGACGTCGATATGTTGCACGAGCAGGGCGACGATTTTCAAAATAATCCCGATTATACCGTGATAAACGTGGGACCCGTATATTATACGCTCGACGACGAAAGGAGACTTGTCCAGCCGGTGGGTATGACAAGTTGCAAGTTGGGCGGACATATTTCTTACGTTTTGGCGGAAAACAGGTTCATACATTTTATCGGCAAGATATTGGAAGAGCTCGGCATCGAGTCTGTGGAATATGTTTCAAGCGTACTTTCCGAAACCTTATTGCTGTTTGACGACATAACGCGCGACCAATACGTTGTACTCATAGACGTTGGGTATATCACAACGTCGGTAGCGGTAGGCAGAGGCGACGGATTGCTCGGGCTTTATAACTTTTCGGTAGGCGGAGGGCATATTACGGGAGATCTCGCCATGGCGTTTTCGATACCGTTTGCGCAGGCTGAAAGTCTCAAACGTAAGGTCGTGTTGTCGTTAAACGCTTCCGATGCCGACGTGTACGAAGTGTCCGATCGCGACAACCGTATTCCTTTTCCGGCAAAGGTAGTCAACGAAATAGTTATGGAACGTATCAAACTGATAGCGTCCACAATAGAAAAATGTCTTGCCAAGTGCGAATACGATTATCCCGATTATATACCGTACCATCTTACAGGCGGAGGGCTCAGCTATCTTAAAGGCGCGCGCGATTATTTGTCTAAGCGACTTAGCAAGCCTGTCGAGATCGTGAGTCCGTCGTATCCGCCATTCAGCCGTCCGCACATGTCTACCGGGATAGGTCTCATGGATATGGTGCTCGACCAGCAGCCCGCTGTTAAGAAAAAGGGCTTTTTTGCCCGCTTGTTCGGAAAGTAAAAAGGAAACTTACATAGGCGTCCGTAATACGGCGCACGGAGGTTTGTTATGCAGATAAATTCAAAAGACGTAGCCAATATGCCTGCGGTTATCAAGGTAGTAGGCGTTGGCGGAGGCGGAAATAACGCCGTCAACCGCATGATCGCGGTAAACATAAAGAGCGCGCAGTTTATTTCGCTCAATACCGATTTGCAGGCGCTGAATATGTCTAAGGCGCAACACAGGATACAGATAGGCGATAAACTTACGCACGGTATGGGCGCCGGCGCCGATCCCGAAATAGGGCAGAAAGCCGCGGAAGAAAGCCGTCTTGCCATATCCGACGCCATAAAGGACGCAAACCTCGTATTCATTACCGCAGGTATGGGCGGTGGAACGGGTACCGGCGCCGCGCCGGTCGTGGCCTCCATTGCAAAAGAAATGGGCAAACTTACCGTTGCGGTAGTTACCAAACCTTTCGCATTCGAGGGCGTTGCGCGTATGAATAACGCCGAAATAGGTATTGCCAATCTTAAAAAAGTGGTCGACACGTTGGTCGTCATTCCCAATGAAAAACTCATGCAGGTCGCCTCTAAACTGCAGGTGCTCGACGCGTTCAAATATGCCGACGACGTATTGCGTCAAGGCATACAGGGCATAAGCGATCTTATAGTTACTCCCGCGCTTATAAACCTTGACTTCGCCGATGTATGTACCGTTATGCGCGATAAAGGTATCGCGCACATGGGCATAGGCAGAGGAAGCGGCGAAAGACGCACTGTCGAGGCGGTAAAACAGGCGGTGTTCAGTCCGCTGTTGGAGACGTCCATAGAGGGCGCGACCAGCGTTATACTCAATATAATGGGCGGTACCGATCTTACTCTTATGGAAATAAACGAAGCGGCGGATCTCGTCCGGCAGGTAGTCCATCCTTCGGCAAACATCATTTTCGGAGCTGATATACGCGATTCGCTTAAAGACGAGATACTGGTCACTATAATCGCCACCGGTTTCGATACTCCTGCGGGAGAGCCTTATCATCAACCTCCGCAAGCCGTTCAGCAACAGACCCAATCTCAGCCCACAAAAGACGATTATTTTAATCGTTTGACGGGTAACGGCGGCGATTTGAATGTTTTCCCCATGCAACAACAGCAGTCTCCTTTCGGATTCAATCCCCAACCGCGCAATCCCCAGCAACAGCCTCCGTTTGCGCGTCCTGCGCAACAGCAGTCTCCTTTTGGGTTCAATCCTCAGCCGAGACCTGCTCAACCCCAGCCTCAACCGCAGGATAACGGACCGAAGATACCGTCGTCCCGCGTAGACGTTGACGATTCCGGTTTCCCGGAATTTCTGAAGCGTCTCAACGATAAAAATCGCAGAAACTGAGCATACAGACTTCTAAATAACTTAAACCGTTGTCGATATCCATGCGACGACGGTTTTTTCTTTATCGTATCTTTTTCGACAACAAGTGCATTTTTAGGCTTTTGTTCTTATGATATCATTTTCGCATGGGTATATATATAGAGCCTTTGATAGTACAAAATTTATTGCTCGATTATGCGATAGGAGCTTCGGCTTATCGTTTTTTGCGTCTTAAACAGGAAAAATGGCGTTTGTGGCTCGCCGCAATGGCGGGAAGCGCCGCGGCGCTGTTATTTCCTTTTTTCAGGATTTCGGGCGCGGTAAGCATCGTATTAAAGTTAAGTATCGGTATACTCATGTCGTTGATACTTTTTTTCGGCAAGTACAACTTTATAAAAGGCGCAGTGGCGTTTTTCGCCGCGACTTTCATGTTCGGAGGAAGCGTGTTTATGATCGGCTATCTCAAGTACGGAAACGTTGCCGATGCGCTCGGTAAACCTTTGTCTCCGAGCGTATGGGTGATAGCGATAGGGGGAGCGTTGCCTTATTGCGCCGTAAAATTGTTCGGCTCGGCATTCCACAGACAAAGAGATATGTCCGAAAACGTTTACAGGTATCATGCGTCGATATGCGGATATGAAATAGACGGCGCCGGATTTTTGGATACGGGGAACCGGCTTTACGATACCGTCACCGGATTGCCGGTCGTAATAATCGGCGTTAAAACGCTTATGCCTTATATGAACGACGAAGCCGTCGAAATGTTGCTTACCGGGCACGCCGATAAGGTTTTTTCGGGCGCAAGACGTTTTGCCTGCGGCAGTGTCGGGGGCAGAGCTGAGTTGTGGCTCGTAGTGCCGGAAAAATTCGAAGTCTATTTGAATGGGGACAAGAATATATTATATGACGTAGCGGTCGGGTTGTCCTTTTCGTCGCTCGGAGGCGGAAAAAATTACGATGCGATTCTGCACCCGTCGCTTTCGGAGGTGATTTGAATGAAGATTTTGGATATTATCAAAAAATTGCTTAAAATTGACGACGTTGTTCCCGACGAAAACGTTTTGATGTATATTACGGCAAACGAAGCTCTGCCGTCGCCGTTGACTCCCGAGGAAGAAGTTACTGTTATGAACGAACTCAGAGAGGGCAAACAGTCGGCAAAGAACACTCTTATAGAACGTAATCTTCGGCTTGTGGTGTACATAGCGCGTAAATTCGACAACACAGGCGTCGACGTTGAAGACCTTATTTCGGTGGGGACTATAGGACTCATAAAAGCCGTAAATTCTTTCGATCCCGATAAAAACATCAAACTTGCCACGTATGCTTCGCGTTGTATCGAAAACGAGATACTTATGTATCTTAGAAGAATGGTGCGGCTACGCTGCGAAGTTTCGCTGGACGAGCCGCTCAATATAGATTGGGAAGGCAACGAGTTGCTTATGAGCGATATTCTGGGCACCGAACCCGACCTTGTAAGCAAGAATCTCGAAACGAGCGTGGAAAAACAACTTTTGTGGAACGCCATCTCCAAACTCGGAGGCAGGGAAAAGGAAATAATGCAGATGCGTTTCGGATTGAGCGGAAGACAGGAAAAGACCCAAAAGGAGGTCGCCGACCTTTTGGGCATATCCCAGTCGTATATTTCCAGATTGGAAAAGAAGATAATCGGAAGATTGAAAAAAGAAATAGTAAAAACTTTATAGTAGATTTAGCTTATTGTTTTTTTGAGTACGGATATCGCGTTTTTTTCCAGTCGCGAGACCTGTGCCTGCGATATCCCTATCTCGTCCGATACTTCCACTTGCGTCTTACCTTCGTAAAAACGCAGAGTTATTATTCGTCTTTCGCGCGGGGACAGTTTGGTCATTGCCTCGCTTATAGATACTCCCGTTAGCCAGTTGTCGTCGCAGTTCTTTTTATCGGATATCTGGTCCATTATCATGACCGTCTCGCCGCTGTCGTGGTATACCGGGTCGAAAAGCGATACGGGATTGGATATTGCGTCCATAGCGTATACGACTTCGGAGACCGGCATGTTCATCGCCGCCGCGACTTCTTCCAAAGACGCTTCGTTATTGGTTTCGGCTTCTATCTCCTGACGCTTTTGCAATACTTTGTATGCGGTATCTCTAATCGACCTGCTTACGCGCACGCTGGAACTGTCGCGCAGGTAGCGCCTGATTTCGCCTATTATCATCGGTACCGCATACGTCGAAAACCGCAGATTGAGCGAGGTGTCGAAATTGTCCATAGCTTTTATGAGACCTATACAGCCTACCTGGAATATATCGTCCGCGCACTCTTTTTTGCTTCCGAAGCGTTGTACTATGCTCAGTACGAGCCGCATATTGCACATTAAAAATTTATCTTTGGCGCTTTCGTCGCCGGCATGCGCTTTGTCTATGAGTTCCATCGTCTCTTTGTGTGAAAGAGTGGGTAACGTAGACGTGTTTATGCCGCATATTTCCACTCGTGATGCCATACTGTTCCTCCTTGCGATACGGCTATTTTTATCATCGCCGAGGGCTTTTATACGGCTATGCGTGTTTTGTTACGCAAATTTTGTCGCAAATCCGCGTATATGCGGTCACGGGTACAAAATATATCGGATAAGAATAGTTTGCAAAAAAGTCCGAACATTTTACTCTTACGGCGAATATATATTGTTCGAGGTAAAATATGGGCGAGAACGAGCTGTCTTTCTGTGAACTCAGGGCGAAAGAGGTGGTAAACGCTACAGACGGAAAGCGAATGGGGCGTATAGTGGACCTTATTTTTTCGCGCGACGACGGCACTGTCAGCGGAATAGTTGTGCCGTTTTCCAAACGGAGTTTCTTCGGCAAGAACCAAGATGTGTTTATTCCGTGGAGATGCGTGCAAAAGATAGGCGAAGACGTGATACTCGTTACATTATCCACCGACGCCGAGGGCAATCTGACCTGCGGGCACAAACCGCCTCCGCCGAAGCCGCCTCATCCCCATAAGGATTGCGGTCACGGGTGCAGAGATACGTATAAGGGAAACCAGCCTTGCGAGTCCGATTCTCCGCCGCATCCGGATTGCGATTGCCGTTGCGAAAAGTGTATGCTGTTCGATTGCGCTTACAGATGGGCGCAAAATTGATATAAATCGATTGCGCTTTTTCAATGTTTGATGTATACTTATAATGTATATACTCATAAGAGGTGCGTTCGATGAAATGTATGTATTGCGGCTATACCGAAAGTAAGGTGCTCGATTCCCGTCCGACAGACGAGGGCAACTCTATACGCAGGCGGCGCGAGTGTTTAAACTGCGGAAAGAGATTCACTACATACGAGATGATAGAGACCGCTCCGATACTTGTAGTAAAAAACGACGGTACGCGTCAACAGTTCGACGCTTCCAAAATCAAAACCGGAGTGATAAAATCCTGCGAAAAACTTCCGGTGGCAATGCACGATATAGACGCTTTGGTCGCATCGGTGGAAAAGCAGATAAGCAATTCTCTTGTACAGGAAATATCGTCGCGCAAGATCGGCGAGATAGTTATGAGAGCGCTTAAAGACCTCAATCAGATAGCTTACATACGTTTTGCTTCGGTGTACCGTCAGTTTAGAGACGTTACGGAATTGGCTGATTTCATAAAAGACGAGAAAATGAAGTAAAAGAGGACTTCGATGACGTTGTTGGACGCAAAAGTCAATACAAAGTATATAGTGCGCGGCGTGTCGGGCGAAGGAAATGCTCGCCGCCGTTTGCTCGATATGGGATTTACTCCCGACTGCGGTCTTTATATCGCCGCCGTGGCTCCTATGGGCGGCACGGTCCTTGTAGGGCTTAGAGGTTTTATGGTGGCGTTGCGCGAAGACGCCGCTTCTCTTATCGAGATCGAGGCGGACAAGTAATGGAATATACGGTTTCGCTTGTCGGTAATCCCAATGTGGGAAAGACCAGTTTATACAACAGGATCACCCATTCCTTGGAGCACGTGGGGAATTGGCACGGAGTGACCGTGTCGGAAGTTAGCAAAAAAATCATGTTCGACCACAACAGTATCAACATGGTGGATCTGCCGGGGTTGTATTCATTGAGCGTGTACAGTTATGAAGAAAGCATTTCGCGCGACAGGATATTACAGCGTTCCAGCGACCTTATAATAAATATCTGCGAAGTTAACAACCTTGCGCGCAACTTATATCTCACTCTGCAACTTCTCGAGTTGGACGTGCCCGTAGTGCTGGTAATAAATATGATGGACGAGCTCCGCAAACAGGGAAAAGTGCTCAATTACCGCCAAATAGAAAAGGTGCTGAAAATTCCCATTGTGCCCATGAGCGCAAAGTATCACAGCGACGTGCATCTTTTGATGGACGTAGCGTTAGACCATATAAAGACCCATGGTTCAAATACCGTGGATCTCGAATATCTTAAAAAACTGCCGATCGACGACGTTGTTTCGATTATAGGCGCAAATGCTTCCGCGGCGGGATTTTCTCCGCGTTGGGCGGCTGTAAAGGTGCTTGAAAACGATGCGTTTGTTTTGGGTAAGTTATGTCTCGACGAGAGACAGTCCGCCGTTTTAAGGGCGATGGGCGACTTCCAGGCGCGCGTTGCGCAGGTGCGGTACGAATTTATCGATAAAATTACCGAGGGCGCTATAAGCCGAAGCGTCAGCGACGAGCACCACGAAATGCACGAGCACGAAGCTCATAACGTTCCTCTCGAGACCGACGGAGAGTTGGTTGCCGACTTAAAAGACAAGCACGTAAGACATCACAACAAGCATAAGGAAAGCGAACGTCTCAATATGCTGGGAGTTTCCCGCTTAGATAAAATAGTTCTCAACAAATATCTTGCTTTGCCGATATTTTTGCTTATAATGGCTCTCATATTCGTTGTCACTTTCGGGCTTGTCGGAAACTTTTTTACCTGGCTTTTAGAGTTGGGTATAGACAAGCTGATTTACGGTCCGCTGACCGGATGGCTCGCAAGAATAAATTGTCCTGCGTGGATTACCGGACTTGTGGGAGACGGGATAATACAAGGCGTGGGCGGTATTTTAGTATTTTTGCCGCAAATAGTTTTGTTGTTTTTCTTTCTTGCAATGTTGGAGGACAGCGGATACATCAGCCGCGTTGCGTTCATGACCGACGGTATATTCCGTAAAATAGGTTTAAGCGGCAGAAGCGCGTTTACAATGCTTATGGGCTTTGGGTGCAGCGCTACGGCTGTGCTCACCGCACGCGGTCTGGAAGACGATAAAATGCGTAAAAAGACTGTGTTGCTTACACCGTTCATGTCGTGCAGCGCGCGGCTTCCCGTATATTCCACCATAGCGGCGTCGTTTTTTGCCGCCGGCTCGCCGTTTATCATATTCGGTATGTATGTTTTGGGCGCGGCGGTCGCATTAGTTATTGCCGCGTTGTTCGAAAAGTGTATTAAGCCTCTTAAAAGCGGTAAGCTTTCGTTTATCATGGAAATGCCTCCTTACCGTCTGCCCACCGCCGAGCGTGTTTTCCAGATAATATGGAACAACATTAAAGTATTTTTGATACGCGTCGGCACCACTATATTCGCTCTCAACGTGATAGTCTGGTTGCTTTCGAACTTTTCGTTTACCGCGGGATATACAATGGGTAAAGATGCAAAAAGCATACTCGAGGTTTTCAGCGGTTTGATAGCTCCGGTATTCAGTCCTCTTGGATTCGGCAACTGGCGCGCGGTCACATCGCTTTTAAGCGGTCTTGTCGCAAAAGAAGTTGTTATATCCAGCATAGAGAGTCTGGGCGGGATAGAAGCTGTATTTATAGGCGCACATCCGTCGCTGTCGGCGCTTACGTTTATGGTATTCACGCTTTTGTATGTTCCCTGCGTAGCGACGTTAGTCGCCATAAAAAAAGAGGCGGGGCTGAAATGGATGTTTTTCAGTCTGGGGTTGCAGATGGGCGCGGCGTATATCGTGTCGTTATTGTTTCATAGTATCGGACTCTTGTTTTTGCTTAATGCCGGACTCATGACCGGTATATGTATCGTCGCCGCGGTGGCGGCTATATGTATCGCGGTGCTTATCGGCAAATTGCGCGGTAAGCATGGGTGTGCGTATTGCAACGGCGGCTGTCGGAATTGCGAGCGCCGGGGGCGTAACAATAAGAAATGAAACGCAGATTTATTTGCGACTGCGAAGAAAAATTGCTCGTATATCTCGGCGGCGTGCTTGCGGGAGTTCCGCGCGACAGAATAAAGATACAGTTAAAGCGCGGCGAAGTGCGTTTGAACGGAGCGAAAACGCGTTCGGATATACGCGTGGCTCCCGGTGACGTCGTAGAGATATTTTTGCCTTCAAAATTCGATACCGTCGACGTTCCGGTAATATACGAAGACGAAAACATCATGATAGTAGACAAGCCTCCGTTTGTGGAATCGGAGAACATGTTGCCCGCGATCGTCGCCGTGAATACCGGCAAAAATACGATAGCGGTCCACAGATTGGATACTAATACGACGGGTCTCGTGATTTTGGCGAAGAACGGAGAGATAAAAGCCGAGTTTATTGAAGCGTTTCGCGCCGGGCTTATCAAAAAAACATATTGCGCTCTGGTATTCGGTTGCCCGCCGGAGGGCCGCGGACGCTGGAAGGACTATTTGATAAAAGATCCGGACAAGGCTCATTGTACGGTATGTTCCGCGCGCCGCGACGGAGCTAAGGAGATAATTACCGATTACGAGGTGCTAACGCGCGGCGAACGTTCGTTATTGAAAGTTTGTCCGGTCACGGGCAGGACGCATCAATTGCGCGCTCATCTGGCATACAAAGGGTATCCGATAGTGGGAGACGGAAAATACGGGGACAATTCGGCAAACAGATCGGTCGGAGCCGATTTTCAGAAATTGCGCGCGACCGGACTGGAATTCGGCAAGTTGCGCGGAAAGCTGGAATATTTGTCGGGCAGGATATTTGTTGCGGAACCGGAAGACGATATTGCGTGCCGGAAACAAAACGGCAAAGAATTGAATTGACTTACAAACCTTTACGTAGTATAATTAAGTGATGCACGTAAGAGAAATAAAAACCGAAGCCAGAGAGAGATTTGCTCTCAACAGGTATCACGCTATGTTGGTATACGGCGTGGTATATACTCTTGCGCTCAACATCGCCGTGCTTACTACGGCTTTGGCTTTGTTGAATATTTGGGCTATATGGTACGGCGTGGTGCTGATATTTCTATTTTTGCTCATGCTGGCTCCGTTCGGTTTCGGGATGACCGGATTTTATATTAAGTTGTACCGCGGCGAAAGGTCGGACGCGTTTCACGTTTTCGACGGTTTTAACAAGTATAATCTCGAACGCGTGATAATACTTAGGTTATTGAAAACCGCGCTTTGGCTTGCGTTTACTTTATTGCTTATAGTGCCGGGCATAGTGTTTTCGATACGTACGTCTATGGCAACTTACTTGTTACGCGCCAATCCCAAGTTAAAACCCAAAGACGCGTTGCGAGCGAGCAACCGCGTTATGAAAAAACATTGCGGAAAATATTTTGCTCTTGTACTTTCGTTTACCGGTTGGTTTGCGATGTGTTTGTTGACTTGCGGTCTGGGATTCATCTGGATGTTGCCGTAT
>CATKCE010000094.1 GCA_949744905.1 uncultured bacterium | reverse complement strand
TATAGTTTGCGAAGGCTATGAAGAATTTGATTATATAACACGATTAAAAGAAAGTAACGTTTGGAATCGGAATTACAGCATAAAAGTGAAAAATGCGCAGTCGATTGATAATATTGCGTCGGTATATCAAAACGAATTTCAAAACGACAATCATGATTTGGTGGTTGTATTTTGCGATACCGAGATTTCTCCTTATAATCAATTTAAATTATTGTGTGATAAAATCAATAAGTTTCATGGCCGTAAAATAGCAAAAGATGTCGTGTATTTTGCCAATCCGTGTACTATGCAAATTATTTTATCTCATTTCGGTAAAGTTTCACTTATTACGAACAACAAAAATAAGAATGCAAAATGTATAAAAAATTTTACCGGTGTAAACGAGTACGTTGCAAAAAGAGAGCAACGCAATATAATAAACAGACAAATCAACCCGCAAAATTACATAGAAATGAAAACCAATATATCGCAATTAAGTACGGACTATACGATGTGTCCGAGTAGCAATTTTATTAAACTGCTTAACAACCTTGAATCTCCCGATACTGCATGGGTGAAACTGTTGGCAAAAAGAATCGAGCGGGAATGATTTTTATATAAGCAAAAAGTCGCAACGAGGGAAACGTTGCGGCTTTTTGCTTATCAGGGTGAGGATTAGGAGAAACGATTCGGTTGGGGAAAGCGCTTTGTTTAATGCGCTTTCGCTGTAATAATAGCTATTTTGTTAAAGTGAAAAACTATCGAGTATGTCAACTATGTTTTCCGGAGTGGGGGATGTGTATTTTAAGTAATAAGTGTTATTGTTGTATGCAAATGTGGCAAGGGCGAGGTAATCGGTTTTATAAACAAAATATTTGCATTCAAATAGTTCGGTTGAGTGACTGTCTAATAAGTTTGAGTATATTTCAATTTGCTCGAATTTGTAATTATTAACTAGAACAACACTTGTGACTAAGTTTCCATTAAGAATATTTAGTTCATTTATCGAAAGAACAACAGTATCATTCTTTATGTCTTTTCGTAGTGTAAAAGAACTTTCGCCATATTCTAAATTAGGAAATAAAATATGATATTGGTTGTGTTGTTCTTCGTAGCTTGATGGACAAGAATATAAATCATCGTCGATGAAATATTTAGTTTGTTGGGGAGGAATAAGTATTGCGCAAAATGTAATACAGCAAATTATAACAGCAGCTACACAAGCAGAAAAAACAGGTGCAAAATTTCTGCGGATTGTTTTTGTTGACCTAGTTTTATTGGCAAAGGCAAATGAACATTTTTCATATAGACTATCAGGAATGGATACATCGCAAGAGCTTTCGGCTTTTTTTAATGTATCGATTTTCTCTTTGATAAATCCGTCATCGTCCATATTTTTGTTCCTCCGCTAAAAGATATCAATTGCGTATGCGGCGTCAATAGTTACATTTTTAAGCCCCATATAGCCTTTGGCAAAGCTGGAATATGCAGTGGAGACTTTCAAATATGTGTCAGTGCGAAATACAGCGCCGCTTGCGTCATAATATTCAATTTTTTCGTATCCGCTACCAACCATTACATGATTTACATTGTAGTAGTCAAGTTCCAATTGGTCTAAATTATCATTTACATTTAATGGACCATATGAAAGATTAAACTTAGTAGTAAATAATACTACGGGACGTTCCTGGTTTATTTGCGCACGGTAAGTGTCGAAGTTAAAACTTCCGGTACGTTTTATATCGTTATACGTAATTGTATAGCCTTTGCTTGTTACATAATTTGTTAAGCCGGTCCTAAAACCGTCTACGGTTGTACCGTTATTTACATTTGTTTTCATTAGGTAATACAATTCATCTGTAACAGCTAATATTTCTTTACCTTCTGGTTTGTATGTTTTATCACTGTATATTGTTTCGTAATTAGGAATGAGGTTAGGAAAGTATATATCGTAGTAGCCTAAAATTATAGCTCCGGCTTTATTTGCACATGCGTTTTCATAACTTGATTTTATATAACCGGGAAGTCCGTATCTAAAATCGTAAGTAGACTTATTTCTTTTGGCGTACTTTATTTCTTCGTATATGGAAGTATATTTATTAAAAGATTCGCCGTAAAAGCCGTTTTCGGCTATTTTACGCACTGCGTCGGCGCTGAGTTCGGCTCCGCTTTCAAGGTCGTAAAATTTACCGTCGCGGTACTCTATGTACGTAAACTGGTCCACGTATATCTTTGTGCCGGTCGCGGTAGCAAATGCCGAAGGCGTTCCGAAAAATATTTCGGTCACGTCGTATACATAATTTCCGTTTTCGTCTTGTTTGCTAAGGAGCAAAGCGTAACACTGTTCGCCGTCGGCGGTAAAAAGATATTCGTATCCGTTTACAGCAAATTCGTGCGAGTACGTGGGGCTTTCCACATAGTTTTCGGGAAAATAGCCCATTGCTTTAAGAGTCTGGTCAAGATATTCTTGCGGGAGTTGTCCCGGCGCGCTTGCCGCTTTTACGCCCATAGTCAGCGGGAACGCCGATGCGAGCATTAGGCAAAGAGTCAAGGCTAATGCCGCTATTTGGTTGCGCGCGGCTAAAAAGCGTTTCTTCATTGGTAGTATATCTCCGTTGCTTTATTCTGTTTATAAAGACAACAACTAAATGTTTTTTTGTTACGGCGCGTAATGTTTTTTGAAGTTTATTTCGCCTTTTTCCAAGAATTTACGCAAACGCGCTACGGTTATTCCCATTGCATTGCTCACTGTCTCTAAGGTCTCGTCTTCCGCGTATTTAAGCATAAGCGCAGTACGTTGCGCCTGCGGCAATTTTTCAAGACAATCGAGGATATGCGCGTTTTCGGCAAAATCGATGTGTTGCGCGCCTTGCTTATCGGCTTCTTTGATTATGTCGTTTTTATCCATAACTATCAGTTTTTTGCGTTTTTTACGCATGTTTATCGCAATGTTGCGCACGGTGGTGCGCATCCAACTGTTAAGAGCTTGGTGGCAACGTATCTGGGAATGTTTTCTTACAAGTTGGACAAACGCGCTTGCGACGGCGTCCTCCGCTTCGCTTGCGTCTTGCAGAGTATTAAAGGCTATTTTGTAAAGATTTCTCTTTTGGCTGTGGAATAATTCATCATACGCCGATTCGTCGCCGTTATTTATTCTCGATAAAAGGGATATTTCATCATCCGTTTCAGCCATAGGTTGTATTATACCATATATTGGCCGGCAGTTCAATAAAAAAACGTGTCTTTTGTCGAATTTTTACGAATTTTTTCGTGTGTTTTTTGTTTTTTCAAAAACAGATACGAAAAAACGCGTTTATACGGTGTTTGTTTGCGCATTTTGCAATTAAAATTTTTGCAACGTAAAAACAAAAGTATTGTGCGGCATATCGTTTTACAACACGGATAAGTTGTGATAAAATAATACCAAAAAGGACGAAATACGTCTTAAACGGAGAAAAAGATATATGAATTACGGAGAAAAGTCGCTTGTAAAACACGCCGAATGGCAGGGTAAAATAGAAACCGTTGTGCGCGTTCCTGTGGACAATCGCGAGGCTTTGTCGCTTGCGTACACGCCGGGAGTAGCCGCGCCCTGCATGGCTATACACGACGACGTTGAAAAGAGTTTTACTCTGACGCGACGCTGGAACACGGTTCCGGTGATAACCGACGGCACCGCGGTGCTGGGGCTGGGCGACATCGGACCCGAGGCGGGCATGCCTGTTATGGAGGGCAAGTGCGCTCTGTTTAAGGCGTACGGAGGGGTGGACGCTTTTCCGCTCTGTCTTGCCACCAAGGATACCGAGGAGATAATACGCACTATAAAGATACTCGCGGGGTCGTTCGGCGGAATAAATCTGGAAGACATTTCCGCTCCGCGCTGCTTCGAGATCGAGCGCAGGTTAAAAGAGGAGCTGGATATCCCGGTGTTTCACGACGACCAGCACGGCACTGCCATAGTTACGGCTGCGGCGCTTATAAACTCGCTTAAACTCGTCGGCAAAAAAATGAACGACGTCCGCGTTGTTATAAACGGCGCGGGAGCGGCGGGCATAGCGATCGGGCGGTTCTTGCTGTCGTTCGGAGTGAAGGAAGTAATAATGTGCGGAAGATACGGCATTATTTGCGAGGGCGACAGCCGCATAAATCCCGCCCAGGCGGAAATAGCCAAGATAACCAATCTAGGACACCGTACCGGAAGTCTGTCGGACGCTATGACCGGAGCGGACGTGTTTATCGGGGTGTCGGTAGCCAACTGCGTTACTAAAGAAATGGTCAAAGCAATGGCGAAAGACGCTATAGTTTTCGCTTGCGCCAATCCGGTGCCGGAAATAAGCCGCGCCGATGCTCTCGACGCGGGCGCCGCCGTAGTCGGCACCGGGTCGAGCGAATATCCCAACCAGATAAACAACGTGCTCGTGTTCCCGGGGTTGTTCCGCGGCGCTTTGGACGTGCGCGCAACTACAGTTAATTACGAGATGATGAAAGCCGCGTCGGCGGGCATTGCCTCGTGCGTGTCCGATAAAGAACTTAACGGCGAGTATATTCTGCCGTACGCGTACGATAAGCGCGCCCACGAATCGGTCGCCAAAGCCGTTGCGGCGGCGGCTATAGCAAGCGGCGTTGCAAAGAAAAAATAAACGCACTGTTTTTTGCGTTAAAACGTAAAGTAAAAAAATGCTTGTCCCGGGGCGGGGCAAGCATTTTTGTCGTTAATTATTTCTTTTTCTTTTGGGGAGCGGCGTTACGCGCTCCAATATTTCGACCGCGCGTGCGGTGAGTTCGGAGTTTTCGGTATCGAGTATGTAGTGTTCTTTTGCGCCCGAGTAGGGGATACCGGTTTCGGCGTCGCGCATTACGTCGGACAGTTGCTCGACTTTTTTAACGTATACGCAGTTATCGCACACCAAGAGCACGGGTTTATCGTTTGCGTAAACCATATATTCGCCGAACATCTTTTTGTAACGCACGTCGTAACCGCGTATCTGCTCGCATACGTATTGTATGAATTCTTCGGAGGTCGCCATGTTTTTATCTCCTTTGTATGTGAATATCAGTCTCTTATTACAAGTCGCGGCAACAAAAGCCGGTTTTGCCCTTATAAATAAGGAGACTCGTAAACGGGTCTCCCTGCAGACTGCGGTGTTGCGCAGTTCATTCCGTAAAATATTATATAATAAATATAATCTTATAGTCAAATGATTTTTTTGCAAAAATTTGCGACATGTCACAGCGGGCATTTTTTATTGCCTTGCTTTGACTCGGTTTTTTTGCGACTACCAATAAATCGCGTTCGCCGGTAGTTTTCTCTTTGTAATTCTCGATAGCGGAAATTATTTTGAGTCCGGCGCGTTTGAGTAATGTGTGAACTTCACAGGCTGAGAGCGCGCCGTAATAAAAAGGTTGTCCGAACATCGTTCCTTCGGTTTCGTTGTTCCGGTTGCCGTGAGTAAATAAAAAGTAAGCGTTGTTATTCATTAAAGATGATATTTTGCCGTAAATATGCGGTTGGCGGTTTTTTGCTATGTGCCAAAGACTGTCAAAAGCAATGATGCCGTCGTACTTTATATCCGTCGAGTAGTCCATGATATCTTGTTTCAAAAACGACGCGTTTTCAAGATTCGCTGCGCGGGCTTTTTTAATCATTTCGTTGGATATATCTATCCCTGTGACGCAAAAGCCGCTTAAAGATAGAAATTCGGCAATCGGGCGACCTGTGCCGCAGCCGATATCCAAGATACGTCCGCCGGGTTTGATAAGTTGCGTAAACTCAACTATACATTTATTGACTTCGGTTTTGTTTCTGAACTTTTGCCAATCGTCGCTTATTTTGTCGTACGACGCCTCGTTGTTTATATACGGCATATTCGGGTGTTCCTTTTGCGGCGATATTGAAAGTAGACCGTTTATTAAAATAAAAAAGCCCAAAACATTATCATTTAGTTACGTTTCAGGCTTTTAAGGTGGTGGACGGGGGTACCTTAATTGCGCCGAATTTATATCAAAATGCGGCGTTATAAGTACGTAAATGTCCTCTTTTTGTGATGTTTTTCTATGCAAAATATCACTCACATGGGTATTTGTATGGGTAAGTATATTTTACAGTTTTTGTATTTCTTTGTCAATCAAATCTTCGGTAGCATGTGTGTAAGTATTCATTGTCATGTCAAGGGTCGAGTGCCCCAGCCAGGCTTGGACTACTTTGGGATTTATGTCTTTATCGATTATGCAACGCGTAGCGAACGTGTGTCGCAAGTGATGAAAAGTGTGTCGCTGTCCGAGTTGTTTCATTATGTCGGCAAAGTCCATTGTGAGAATATCTGCGTTGAGCATGGAGCCGTGCGCGTTAGGGCAGAGCAGTCCCGATTTGTTCTCCGCGGCGTTTAAGATATCGAATAGGGCGGGGGAGATCGGAACGGTGCGAATGCTGTTTGATGTTTTTGTAGTGCCTACGGAATAGCCCGACTTGCCGTCGCGTTTGGCGGCTTCCTTGACGTGTATACAGCGGTTTGTTAGGTCAATGTTTTCCCATTTAAGCGCGGTGGCTTCGCCGCGCCTTAGCCCCGCTAAGAGGCTTACTTGATAAATAAGTCTATAAGGGTTGTCCTTTATGGCTTCACTGAATGCTTGTTCTTCGGCAACGGTGAAAGACTTTTTATTTTCCTCGTATCGTTTTGCGGTACGTTCTTTTGTATTTCTTAGCCCGGTAGCGGGATTCTTTGATATCAAGCCGTTGTTCATAGCGTCCTGCATCGCGGCGTTTAACGCACCTATTGCCCGACTTGTGGGACCGTAAGAGTTAAGACTGTTTATGTATTGTTGGAGTTCGAGAGGTTTTACGTCGTTAAGTTTTTTGCCGAGGACTTCTTCCGGTATCTTTTCAAAGTACAGCATGTAACGGCGCCTGGACCCAGCGCTTATATTCGAGCGGTATTCGTTTAACCAAATCAATAGCCATTCTTTAAGAGTGGGGGTGTTATCGGTAAGCGCGACGTTATGCTCTTGCACGTCCTTTATTAGCTGTTGCATTTTATCGTTGCATTCTTTGCGAGTTTTGGCATAAACCGATTTAACGATTTGTTTATCGTCGTTCCAGCCCAATGTTACGCGACCCTCGTAAGTGCCATTATTGCGCTTGCGGATAGAGCCCTCGCCGTTCGCGCGGGAACGCTTGCGCTTTTGTGCTTC
>CATKCE010000093.1 GCA_949744905.1 uncultured bacterium | reverse complement strand
CGGGTACCAAGTACATACCTTTTGCGAGAAAACATTTTCTCGCATTTTTTTATTTGATGTCGGGAAACGTCGAATTTTTTGTATAGCAAAAAGACACTTGACAAAATGTCTTACATAATTTAATATAAAAATTGACAAAAATTTACGATTCGAGGAGTATCATGAAGTACGTAAACGAAAAAACGTAGTTTATACGTCATTAAAATATATTGCTATGATAATGTTGGGTATTATAATATCATTTTGTATATTCGGATGCGCCGACTATAAACCCGTAGAACCGGACAATCCCGGCAACACATCAGATACGTTGCCAGGAGGATCGGACAAACCCGACGACGATATTCCTACGGCAAACTGCGAATTGTCCGGAACTTGGTACGGATGGCACATCGACGCTTTCGGGACTCGCGAGTATTCGCTTACGATAAGCGACGACGGAAAATTAAGCGAAACTTCGTTTTATAAAGAGCGGATTTTTGAGGACGATATCAGCCGAAACGTGGATCTATCGGAATATGTTTCGGTAGTCAACGGAAAAACAATGACGCTTTCCGGTAACGTGGGCGAGATCGATTTTACGCTGGATGTCGATAAACTTGTTACTCGGGGATTCGACGGTGAAAACAGTATATATTTGTTAAAAACGGAAGTTATATCATTGACGGACTTTATTTATGAGGCCGCAGGTACTTTTATCGGAACCGATTCTTCAGACGATGAAACTGTATACGATTATGTTTTGAACGTATATAACGACTTCGGGATATATGTCGAAATGAATATCAACGACAATTTTTACAATATGCGTTACGTTACTAACGGTGTATTGCTCGTATCGGACAAAGACAACGAAAACGTTTACAGACTTGCATTCGATATATCGGACAGATCTTTCAACTTTGAAATGTCGCCGGCGGGAAAACGAGGTACAAAACTTATTTTAACCGAATGATTACGCTTCTTCGGTCTTTGTTTTGGTCTTAGTATTTTTGCCGTTGAGCATTTTTCTCTTTATCTTATTTATAATAAAAAACAGCGCTATCACAACGGCGAACAGAGCGATCCATACCGGTATCCCCCATCCTGTAAACGGAATGATCGTACCGCTTCCGAAATAGCATAAAAACGCGATCATCACCGGGCGCGTCAACGTTACCGTTATAGTGAAAAACTTAAAACTCATGGTCGTGATTCCCGCAACCAAACACATTATATCGTCGGGAAAAAAAGGAAACAACATTGTAACGACAAATATGAATTTCCCTTTTTCGTTTAACAACGCGGAAAGTTTGTCTGTCTTTTCTTCGCCGATGACCCATACGGCGAGTTTTCTGCCGAACATTTTTCCCAGTAAAAACGTTATCACCGATCCTACGAGCGTACCGATCGTCATAAAGACAAATGCATAAGTCGGTCCGTATAAGATAGTGCCGAGTACCGCGACTATTGCGGAAGGTATCGGCAAAAATATAACTTGAAAAATTACTATACCGATATAAACAAGTATGCCCCACTGCTTTGTGTTTCTTATAAACGTAAGCAACGCGTCAATATCTTTGAACTTGTACAGCCAACCGCTTGCATCCAGTATTACGTAGCATATAAGTATAAACGCCATAAATACCGAAGCGAGGATAAATGATTTATATATCGTTTCATGCGTTTTTTCGTTTATGCTCGGCACCGTCACGCACAAACTTGCAAAAATGATTATCGCACACAAAAGTACGATCCTCGGAAGGTTTTTCAGATAAATACACGATAAAACCAGCATACCGAAATTCAGTAGCGTTATCAGCACTTTGGTAAGCGTTATTTTCGACAGCCCGGTCATGCTATTATTATATGTTACAAAGATGTTTTATATTATGACAGTATACGTATGTTTTGTTCAGAAAGATCTTGCTTGACACCGTTGTATCGCGCCGCGCGCAAGTTTATCGCAACGATTATTGTATTCGTTGTCGCTGTGTCCTTTCACTTTTATAAAAGTCACGTTATGTCTGCTTATCTTTAGACTGAGATCGTTCCACAGATCTCTGTTTTTTACCTCTTTTTTATCCGCCGTTTTCCAGTTGGCCGTTTTCCAGTTATTCAGCCAGCCTTTGTTTATAGCGTCTACGGCATAAGCGGAATCACTGAAAACTTTTACGTCGCACGGTTCTTTAAGCGCCGCCAAACCTTGTATTATGGCAAACAGTTCCATGCGGTTGTTAGTCGTATCGTTATTGTATCCGGAAATTTCTTTTTCGTGACCGTTGTACATAAGAATTGCCGCCCATCCTCCGATTCCCGGATTTCCGCTGCATGCTCCGTCGGTGTAGATACTGACTTCTTTCATTTTGATTTATTTAACTCCTTTGCCCTTTCGACGGCTTTATCGATTGCCGCGGCAAAAATATCTTCGAAACGGTTTTCACGAAGGAACGCAACTCCTTCTATCGTAGTTCCGCCTTTGCTACATACCGAATCTATGAGCGCGTCGATATCTGTGTTACCGTCCGCTTTGACTAGGTCGGCGCTTCCCGTCAAAGTCGACAGAGCCATCGACATTGCCGTGTTTTTATCGAAACCCAATTCCACGCCCTTGTTTATAAAAGATTTTATCAGCATAAAGATGAACGCCGGCGAGCTGCCCGTAAGTCCGGTTACGGCGTCGAGCTTTTCTTCGGGAATTTCGGCGCATATTCCGAACGATGACAGTAGGATTTCGATAAATTCTTTTTCCGAAGCGTCGAGCCCCAAACATGCGTATGCGTTATATGACTGCGCTATACGCGCGTTAAGGTTTGGCATGACGCGTACTATTTTTCCGCTTCCGGTCATAGAATGAAGTTTATCTATACAAACGCCGGCCATTATCGATACTATGATCTTATTATCGAGCGTCAACCCGTTTATCGCCTCTGCGGCGGATTGCGGTTTTACGGCAAGCAAAACGTAGTCGGCTTTTTCTACCGCGCTTTTGTTATCCGTGGTAACGTTTGCTCCGTGTATGTCCGATAATTTGTTTTCGTCTTTATCGGATACTGTTATTTTTATATCCGAGTTTAGCTCGCGCAATCTGTTCTTTGTATTTTCCGATTGAACGGCGCTTATTATCGCTTTTGCCATATTGCCGCATCCGATAACGGTCAGATTATAATTTTTCATAATGCTCCGATTTTGATTGACTAATTGTCCGATTTTGTATATAATAATAAAAGTTTTT
>CATKCE010000092.1 GCA_949744905.1 uncultured bacterium | reverse complement strand
AACATAAAACAAAATAAAACAAAATAAATTCTTGGAAACACATGACTAGGCCCCACCCGCCGCTTCGGCGATAATTCCGAAAACCGTATCGAATACGTTAAACAGTATCACTCCCGGCGAAAACACAGCTCCGTCGTAAAAAATACCGACAAACTTTGCCATTCCGTCAGAGAGCCCGAGGTCGTCAAGCGCGGGAAGCCCTTTCCCTAGGCTTGCCCAAGCGCCTATATACAGAAAGTCCTCGGCAAAAGTAACGTGGAATATCGCAAACAGTATTACGGCGAATATAGGCAGCGCCCACACTCTGTGCGTAAGCACGCGATCGATCTTGTCAGATTTATTAAATTGTTCTTTCGCCGCCTTTATCTTAGCTTGCGAAAAATGCTCCGATATGTATTGGTAACGACCGTCGGCGACAACGGCTTCCGTGTCGCAACCGTTCGCTACTTTTTCCAACAATTCTTTCGCGCCCTTGCGCTTCGATTCAGCTTCGTCGTTTTCCAGCAGTTTTACGGCACGGAACAAAGGCGAACTTAATCCTTCTCCGTCGTAAAACTCTTTTAACGCACGGATCTTTTCTCGCATCGTATCCTCAAGCACGCTTACGCCCTTTCGACTGTCCGGCAACGCCGCAGCTATTTCCATCAGTTCGCGTATGCCGGTCTCTTTTAATGCGGATATTTTTACCACCGGCACTCCCAAAGCTCGCTCAAGTGCCTTGACGTCTATTTTGTCTCCGGCTTTTTCCACCTCGTCCATCATATTGAGCGCCACTATCAAAGGCACGTCGGTCTCCATGAGCTGGGTGGTAAGGTAAAGATTCCGTTCGAGGTTCGTCGCATCCACGATGTTTATAATACCGTCCGGACGCCCGTCCAAGATAAAATCACGCGATACGATCTCTTCGGGCGTATAAGGCGAAAGCGAGTATATGCCGGGAAGGTCGACAATATTTATCTTTTCGCTTCCCTTTTTATATACGCCCTCGCGCCTGTCAACGGTAACTCCCGGCCAGTTACCAACGTGCGCCGTAGAACCGGTAAGCGCGTTAAAAAGCGTGGTCTTGCCGCTGTTGGGATTGCCCGCCAATGCGAAAGTTTTCATATCTTTTCCACCTCCACGCAGGCGGCCTCGCTTTTGCGCAGAGTAAGCTCGTATCCGCGGAGCGTCACTTCCATAGGGTCACCGAGAGGCGCAACCTTACGCATGACTATCTCCGCGCCCGGAGTTACTCCCATATCGAACAGACGCCGCCTCATGCGTCCTTCGCCGTTGACCGCCGTCACTCTGCAGCAGTCCCCCGCGGCTAATTTGTCAAGCTGTCCTTTCACTTTTTTACCTCCTATGATACCGATATTTTACCGGCTGTATTTTTATCGAGACACAACCTGCCCTCTTTTACCTCTACTATAACGTTGCCGCCGGAATTGGACAGCACGGTTATCTTACAGCCTTCGTATATGCCCAGTCGGCTCAAATGCTTTTTTACCTTATCGTCCGCGCCCACCCTGCGCACCGTCAGTACGCAGCTATCGGGAGCCACAGTTATCGGCATATTTATAACCTCCGTTAACATTATTAATTATAGTTAACATTATACTCGCAAAACAATCTTTTGTCAAGAAAAAGTTAACCTTAGTTAAAATTTTTTTTTGTTGCAATAATGATCCGTTTATGTTATACTTATAAAGTTATGGATAAAGACTGTAAGAAACTTACCGTATCGGCGGAAGATTATCTCGAAGCGGCGCTGCGCTTAAACATACGCGGCGAACGTATTAAAGTAACGGGTATCGCCGAACTTTTGGGCGTATCAAAGCCGGCGGTGACCAACGCTCTCGGCGAACTTGCGGCAAAGGGGCTTTTATTAAAGGAGCCTTACGGCGACATCGTTCTTACCGACGCGGGCAAAACAGCCGCCGAAGCAATTTACGGCAAACACAAACTGCTCAGCGACTTCTTGCAAAAGCTCGGAGTATCGCCGAAAGTCGCCGAAATCGACTGTTGCAAGATAGAGCACGTCCTCAGCGAAGAAACGCTGGAACGCATAAAAGACTTTACGGAGACCCGCTGACGCCGCATTATAAAGGAGGATAGGAAGATGGACGACGAAATCGGATCCGCGCAGGAAGAACTCGCAAGCAGGCAAAAAGCTTTTATACCGATAAATATTATAACGGTAATATTATCGCTCATAGCCTCTCTGTCGCTGTTATTTGCGCCGATATTCACTCTGGATTACGCAAAGCTATTGTCGATGGCGACGGAAAACGAAGAACCGACGCGCAACTTCTCGATAAAAAATTCTTCCGTCGCGGCAGACGGCGAAACGGACGGAAACGGCGAAGACGAAATTGCCGACATCGATAAGACCGTACTGCAATACATTGCAAAACACAACGATTTCAAAATATCGTTGACGCCGCTTACATTCATGCGGGGAGCTACTTCAAACGACCCGATAAAAATTATTTTCGGAGATCTTTTCAAAAAAGGCGGCATGCTCGAATCGCTCATGCTGAATTCGTTCGTATTGGGCGCATCGATATCTTATGTTCTGGGCAGCGAGTTTTCCGAAAAAGACCTTAACAGAATTCCCACAGACAATTTAGTAAAAGCGATACGCCTTGCCGAAACCGACGAACAAGCGGCGAAAGCGGCGTTTACCGCCGAAATAAAGAAAACGGCGCAGGACTTTGACGTACAGTGGGATGCGGAAAAAGACGCGGAATTATCCGACGGATTCGATGGATTCATATCCGAAGCCAAAGGCGACTCGCAACAATTTACGGTGGAACGTATGGTTTGCCGGTTAGCCGGAGGAGAAGGATGCACCGATTACGATATGCTTGCGAATAATATGTTCGGAGAACTTCCGCTATCCGACCCCGAAACGCAAAGCGCTTTAAAGATCTTTATGGGGGCGCTGTTCGTGCTGGCGGCTTTTCCCGCCCTTATGTGGTTCATACTCGCAGTATCTGCGGGGACGCACATACTGCGTAAAAACAAAATATTTCTTACATGGTACGTTAAAATATTCGGTCTGCTGCCCTGCCTGTTGTTCGGCGTACTTCCTCTGCTTATAGGCGCATCGGTCGGCGGAAAGACGTCGTTTGCGCTTTCGGCAATAGGCACTACCGCATGGATAAGCGGCGCATGCTTTTTAGTGTTTTCACTCGTCTCGCTGTTCTGGCTGTACCCGGCGCGCAGCACGATCCGCCGATTGCTTAATGCGGTTTGATGCCGCTATAAAATAAAAAAAGACGGACCCGTAACGGTGTATTTCATAGAGATAAAAGCAAGGGAATATAATTGAAGATTTAATTAAACAGTAATTTAGCAAAGAGAATTTATGGATAAGACAACAGATAAAGATTGGCGGCTTGACCCATACGACGGATTTTTAAATGGGGAAACTTTTTGTTTAAAAAAATTTACATCATATGCGACAAATGACCACGAGCATTGCTATTTCTGTTGGCAGAAAATTACTGACTTACCGATAGAGAATAGCGACACCGAAGGATATTTTACAATCAGTTCGGAAACAAAACAGGGAATTTGGATATGTAAAGAGTGTTTTAATGATTTTGAAAGCAGTTTAATTTTAAATTAAAGTAAATTTATCGTTTCGAATACGGAAAAGAAAAAATATATCCCGCTATACTTGCAAGCGAAGTATAGCGGGATATTGTTTGACCACAAGGAAATCTCTATAACAGATACCCTTATCCGTCTTTTTTTATTCTACTTACCCGAGAAGTTCGAGTATCTCCTCGGTCTTCAATGCGCCCGCCGACGCGGCGTTCATCACTATGCCGGACAGCGCCGTCTTTTTTTCCTGCAATTTTATTATCTGTTGTTCTATACTGTCCTGCATTATAAGTTTGTACACCTGCACCGACCTGTCCTGCCCTATGCGATACGCCCTGTCGGTGGCTTGGTTCATGACCGATTCGTTCCACCACGGGTCGTAATGTATAACTACGTCGGCGCCGGTCAAGTTTAGTCCCGTGCCGCCCGCTTTCAATGAAATCAGGAAGACTTCGGTGTTGTCGGAATTGAATCGGGCGACAAGTTTTATGCGCTCGGCTTTGGGCGTATCGCCGCGGAGAAGATAATGCGTTATGCCCTCCTCGCCGAGTCGGGCGCGAAGTATTTCCAGCATGGAAGTAAACTGGCTGAATACAAGCACTTTGTGTCCGCCCTGCGTCGCGTTCCGCACAAGTTCGAGGCACGCGCCGAGTTTGGAGGAATTGCCTTTGTAATCGGGATATACCAGACCGGGTTCGCAACATATCTGCCGCAACTTTGTCAACATTCCCAAAACCACGACTTTGTTCACTTTTTCACCCGCAAGAGCCACGCTCTCTTTTATAAGCCCGAGGTTGGCGGCATACAGATCGCGCTGTTCGTCCTGCAACGGACATAATACGTTGCTCTCCATTTTCGGCGGAAGTTCTTTGAGCACTCCCGCTTTAAGGCGACGCAATATAAACGGCTTTATTAGCCGCTCCAACCGCCTGCGCGCGCCTTCGTCGCCGCGCACTATCCCGGTTTCCAGATTGTCTCGGAATTTCGAATAAGAAAACAGATATCCCGGCATAAGAAAATCGAAAATGCTCCACAGCTCGGCAAGACTGTTTTCCACCGGCGTGCCGGTAAGCGCGAAACGGTGGGAAGAATCCAGCATTTTAACCGCTCGGGCATTTTTGGTCTCGGGATTTTTTATATACTGGGCTTCGTCTATGACGGCAAAGTCGAACTTTATATCGCCGTATAACGAGGCGTCTCTACGCAACAGCTCGTAACTTGTGACTATGACGTCGTAACCGCCGAAATCGCTTATAAGAGCTCTACGCTCGTCGCCGCTGCCGGACACCGCCAAAACTTTAAGTTCCGGCGCGAATTTTTCAAACTCGCCAACCCAGTTGAGCACCAGCGTCGTCGGGCACACCACTATGCTTACGCCGCGGCGTTCGCTCAACAAAAGAGCGATTATCTGCAAAGTCTTGCCGAGTCCCATGTCGTCGGCAAGTATCCCGCCGAAGCCGAGACGCGACAAAGTTTTCAGCCAACGGAAACCCGCTTTTTGGTAGTTGCGCATTACGGACCTAAGCGACGGCGGAACTTCGGCAAGGCTCTCGGACGCGTCACTCAGGTCTTTTACCAATCGTTTGAATTCGTCGCTCCTTTCAAGATGGAAAAATCCGCTTTTAAGCTCGTTGTCCACATACGGCGCGTACCAAACGGGCAAAGAGAGTTCTCCGCCGTCGCCGCCCGCCACCCCCGCGACTTCGGCAAGCGCGGCTATAGACGGATCGACAAGGTCCACAAACGAACCGTCGGTCAGACGGACGTAACTCTTTTTGTCGCGGTACGCGGAAAGTATCTCGCCGAGTTGGTCGGGCGTATACTCGTCGGAAGAAAGTTCCAGTCCCAAAAGGTCGCTTTTAAGCCGCACGCCCACCTTTATACGCGGCGGCTTTTTTACTTTCATTTTCTTTATATCGTCCGACAGATACACTTCCGCTATCGCCATCAATTCGCGCAGTCCGTCCCTTAACAAAATATAAACGTCGGCTTCGTCCGTGACGGCAAGGTCGGGATACGCGGGAAAATACTTTTGCAAAATGCGAATAAACGCGTATTCGCCGTCGTAATCGCGAACATACGCGACTACGGTGTTGTCATCGAAAATATCGAGATCGGTCTCTCCGTCGTAACTTGCGTGTACCGTCGCGCGTATTGCGCCGCCCGGCTCGGAATCGAGATAAACTTTAAGTTCAAGCGGCAACGCCTCGAATGCTCCGAGGCTGACGTCGCGCGCGTCTATCTCGGTAAAAGAAATAACTTTACAGAGCACGCTGTTATAAAAACGCGACATATCGGCTTCGGCGACGAACAATCTGCCGCGGGCGGACACGGCGTTCACAAGGGGCATGACCGAGTCGTAATATTCATCCGTCACAGTATAAACGCGACTGTCGGTGACGATATATTTATACTCTTTGCCGTAAAGCGTCTTATGCACTCCGAGCGAGCTTTCAAACAAATATCCGCCCGGAACTTTGCTTACGCTAAGCCCCGTATTGGCCGAATTTACGGCGGGCACGATAAGCCTTACGCCGCCCGACGCGGACGCCGGATCGCAGTTTACCAGTTGTCCGCCGTAAAGTTTGAAAAACTCGTCCACGCCTCCTGCGGACAGCCGCAGTTCGTCGCGGTAATCGCCTCCCGCAACATGCGCGTCGGCAAGAAATTCGGACTTTTCACGCCACGAACCGCAAATGAATTTGGCAAGCTTGGCGGACGCGTCGTCGAAAGATTCGGGAACGTGCACTACGCTGAGTTCCACTCCGTACCGTTTTTCCGCTCCGGTATTGAAGCAGGATACAAAATCGGTAACGTCTTTTACGATATACATCTTTTTCGCGCCTATCGTAAATTTGAGTTTTAGCCGTCCTTCCCCGCTTATATCCATTGTGGGAACAATACGCACTCTTTCTCCGTCTTGCGCCAATTTGCGCCCGCGACGCATCCTGCCGTAACGGTCGATCAGGGCCCCCACCTGCGCGTCGCTTCGTTTGCGCGACGGTCCGTCTCCGACTGTCGGAGCATTCGGAAAACGCGTCTCGTAAGCAAGCGCCGCGGCTATAATGTGTCGGCAGGGTCCGGCGGCGGAAAGATCGTGCGCGCAATCGCAGCTGTAATCGTAAAGCCCCCCCTGCTCGTCGAATATTATCGACGCGGAATAATCGCGGTCGCCGCCCACCGCGGCTTTTACAACGAGTTTGCCTCCGTCCGCCGACGTGCGGATGCTTTTTACTTTATTGTCGTAAAAACGCTTTTTGCCGCCCGCCATAGCGCCGGTGCCCGCCTCGTTGTACAACGAATCCCAATCCAACATCCGCTTACCTCCGTGAACTTATATTATACCATATTTTTCGCGCATCCACAAGCGGCTGAACGGCGCAAAACGTCGATTTTACAAAAAACATATCGTTTCCCCCGCCTTAAAATTTAGTATTGACGAAACGGCGGCTTGTGTAGTATAATGGTATTACGATATCGTTATACGATCACACCTTAGGAGAAAGCCATGAGAATCTACGACGAGGAAAACCCGCTCACCGACGGAGACGACGACGAAATGTCGGGCTACACGGTGATAGAAGAAAACAGCATTTACAAATTGTTCCGCACGGAAGAACCCGGCGAAACGGTCGCCACGCCGATACCGGATAACGAACAGACCGTAATAATATGCGAGCCGAGCGTATCGCGCATAAGCGACGGAGACGAACTTTCGCTCGTATTCGACGGCGACAACTGCGCAATAAAAAACGGCGCAAAAAAAGTAGGGAGCTTAAAGCCCGCTTACGTAAAAAAGCTGAAAACCGAACGCGGCGGAGCCCTTTTCCGCGTATTTTATAAACTTACGACGCCGCCCATGGTGCGAATAGTATTCGGCGAAGGCGCCCAAGTGCCTATAACCGACGCGGAATAATAATATATTATAACATTAAACGGCTCACAAAAACTTTGTTTTTATGTTGCTGTCGCAACTTTGTCCGCTAAACGCGAACAATAGCCGTTAGTTGCAATACGGCATGCAAAAGCCATTGCAAGCAAGCTTTTTCACTTGTATTATAAAAACACAAAGCCGGAAGTTTTTATGTAAACTCCCGGCTTTTTTCATAGCTAAAACCGAATTTTTAATAGGCTTCTATTGGAAAAATACCAGGTATCTTTCTATAAGCAACCGCAACCGTTCATGCGTGATAAGCCCTTTTCCTAAGGATACTTTGAGATATTCGCCGCAAATTGCATCGAACGCATTTTCGGGAACGGAATAGAGCTCGGCGAATTCTTCATAAGTATATAAACCGTAAGCCTCGACATCCGCCAGAAACTTTTCTTCGTCTATCTTCATCGTATCACCGTCGACTTCGAATATGTTGATGAGTCCCTCCGTCGCGCCCGGCATGGAAAGCATACCGTTTACGTACAAACAAAGATGTCCGTAAGTTACCGGACTGTATACCGTCGTAAATTCTTCGGAAATAGTTACGTCAATGAGACGGACTTTTGTCCAACTCATATTGCCGTTTTCATCGAGTATTTGCTTATTGAAACAATGCCCTATATATTTATCTGCATCGCTTCGCAAAAACACGTATTCGTTAAGATCGAAATCCCAAAAAGCGTGCTCGTCTATTACCTTTACATGTGTACCGTCCGAAAACCTCAGATTTATTATTTCGTACAATGCCGCCGGCTCTTTGTCTATAAACAAAATCGGCGCGGAGGAAAAAGTTCCCGCTCGGAGATCCCACACCAGCAACGTTTCGTCTCCAGACAGATCTTCAACAGCTTTACGGCTCCCGTCCGCAAGAGTTATAAGCGATCCTTCGGCAATGCAGGAATCCTTTTTATACTCCATGAACAATCCACCGTAATTCACTTGCGGATAACCGTAACCGGGGTACCACATATAGAACTCCTTTGAAGCATCGCCGCCGGCAATATTATAGCTTAAATTTCTTTTAAGTTGAACATTTTGCAACGTATATGTTTTAGTTGTGTAATATTCGTCGTTGACCCACATTTTATCAAAAACGTAACCGTCTATCGAAGGAGCGGTTATGGTAACGTCGACGCCGTGCGTAAAAAACACGGAATAAGTCTTTTGGCCGCCGTCTTCAAGCAACGCCGAATACTTGTAATTCCCCGAAATGACCGTCCAGTACGCATAAAGCCTACCGTCGGCCGCCGTATTCCACATCTGACCGACGCCTTTTAACTTATAATAATAATCGGAAAGCCTATACTCGATATCGTAATCGAAATATTTTGTTCCTTTGCCGTTAGGAGCCGAATAGAAACCCTTAAAATCATAACCTATCCGGTTTTGCAGATATATATTTCCAGCTGTGACCAAGTCACCGTATCCCACTGAAACGGTTTCGTTATTCGACGTATATACTTTATCGAGAATCACGGTATAATAATTTTTCTCCCAATGAGCATACAGCGTAGTCGAATACATCAAGTCCCAGTCATGAACGCTTTTAATATTCGGTCCGTCGTAATATTTTGCGCCGAAACCGTCTTTTTGCGTAAAATAGCCTTTAAACGTATAGCCCGTTTTGGTAGGAGCAACAATTCCCGTTTCCGGCATGGGAGAGCCGTAAATCACGCTGACACCCGCCGTTCCGCCGCTTCCGCCCTGCTTATCGAACATTACCGAATAACCGTTACCCTGCCAATACGCATAAAGCGTGGTATCCGACGCAATATTCCAGTTGCAAACGCTCTTCATATTCCCGTCGTAATATTGTCGTCCGGTGCCTCTTACGCCGGAATAATACCCGTTAAAAGTGTATCCGGGACGGCTCGGCGCGGTAGCCGAAGGCAAAGAAGCCGCATACGTTGCCTTTATACCGTCCGATCCTCCGCTTCCGTCCTGTTTATCAAATATGACGTAATACGAATTTGCGGCAAAATGCGCATATAGCGTCATTCCCGACGAAACTATCCAATTGTTCGCGCTCGTCATATCGGCATTGTAAAATCGAATTCCCATACCGTTTCTTTCGGTAAAATAGCCGCGGAAAGTATGCCCGATCTTGGTAGGCGCGGTAATGTCGCTTCCCGTAGGCATGGGCTCGCAATATCTTGCCGTAACGCCGTCCGTTCCTCCGACTCCGCCCTGCTTATCGAACACGACGACATACGAATTTGCGGTATAATATGCATACAAAGTTGCAGTCGACGCAATATCCCAATCATGCGCGCTCGTCATGTCCGCGTTGTAATACTTTGTTCCCGTGCCCTCTTTACCCGAATAATAGCCTCTGAAAGTGCAACCTCTTAATATCGGCGCGGTAATATCGCTACCCTCGGGCATAGGCAAACCGAATTCTGCTTCGACGCCGTCCGCTCCTTCTATACCGCCCTGTTTATCGAAAGTAGCGACGTACACGTTTGCGGCGTATTGAGCATACAACGTCATGTCTTCCGCCACGTTATACACGTAAGGCGCGGCAATCGTATCGCCCGTTCCGTCCGCACGGGTATTCCAGCCTGTAAAAGTGTGCCCTGCTCTTTCGGCAACGGCGAGTTCGGTCACTACACTTTCAAACTCGACGGATTGCATTTCTTTACTCGGAGTACCGCCGTTGCCGATATATGTTATAGCGTATTCGTTTTTCTTAAAATCGGAAAACAAAGTTAAATTGCTTGTTCTTTGCCAAACAGTGTTATCGGTATAATATACGCCGTGCTCGTCTTTCCACCCCAAAAACGTGTTTCCGTATTTGCTTAACACGGGCAATTCGCCTATTTCGGAATCATACGTAACCGGCTTGTCCGCAAGGTCGGCGGCGCCGTAGCCCGAAAACGTTATATAAAACTTCCTCGGAATCCACTTTGCATAAACGGTCAAATCGTCGACGCTGTCCCAAAATCCGCCGTTTTGATATACCGTACCCGTGTGATCGGGATTCTCATACCAACCGGCAAAATCGTAGCCTTGTTGAAACGGCTCGATCAAATCGGCTATTTCCGCGCCGTAATACGTATCCAGCGTGCCCGTCTCCCTACCGTTACTTACAAACGTAACTTTAATGGGGACGGAGGCAACACGGTTTGTATAACCGGAAAACGCGGTACAGTATTCTCCCTGAATACTGTGCGGCGTATATAGCGTAAAATCGTTATCCAAAAACGCGCCGATACCCATTGACGGCACCGAATACGAATAAAAATACGCCTCGCTAAAATTCGAGCAATCCGCAAACGCAAAATCTCCTATTCGGGGCGCGTGCTCTATGTACAACTTGTTTATTTTTGTATTGCCCTCAAACGCATACGGCGCTATCTCAGTTACCGTTTGAGGAATATGTACAGTTGGCGAAACGTTGCACGCCGATACGACCTTCGCTTTAGCTTTATTGTATAATATATTGTCAACGGCACAATAATTTGCATTTGCCGACGACACGGCAATATTCAAATCGTTACACCCCGAAAAAGCACCGTTACCTATATATTTAGTCCTTGACGTAATACTAATTTCCCGCAGAGACACACAATTTTTGAATGCGTTATCTCCTATTGTTTCTACATAATATAATGATGAAATGGCTCCCAAATGAGTACAACCTGAAAACGCTTCGTCACCGATGCTTTTTAAAGTACTGGGCAATGTTATACTTGTAATACCCGTCTGATTTGCAAAAGCATCATCGCCTATTTTGGTTATGCCGTTAAATACTGAAATTGCACTCTCGGCATTTTCGATAGGAATATATTGTGTTAGTTCTGTGCCGGAAAATTGCGAATCTGCAAACTGACCGAATTTTGCATCATACAATACCCAACCGGTCGTTTGAAATTCTTCGACCAAAGAATATGATATGTATCCATAACCATTTAACCCCCAAGACTTTCCCCAAGAGTTTATAAACTTAAAGGCACTTTTATTGTCATCATAACCTACTAAACATAAGGCATGCGAATCATCAGTTGTGCCCGAAATTGTATCATATATAGGGTTGGATTCATCAAGGTCATCTAAATCAGGGTATACCGGTACCCCGATTACAACAGGTAATTCCGAATGAAGCGTAATCTTTATGTCGTTTACGTTTCCGTCTTCAATACGTTTCATCGTAAGCGACCGATATTGACTTGCAAGTTCCCGTTGCATTGGAGTCGGTTGCGTAGTGAAATCCTTATCGTCATACGGCATGTCGGACATCAAGCAAACTCCCTGTTCTATAATTAATTTCATAGCATCATAAGTATTACTACCCTCGTCAACACCGCCGTTTATTTGGTTATAAATATATGCCGGACTAAATTGATGGTTTTTAACGCCCCATTTTTGTCCTGCATTTACTAAACATGATTTGGCGGCGTATCCCACTGCCCATGCGGTACAACTGCTTTGATGTCTTTGATCGCCGGGTTCAGGAAAAGCAGCGGAAAGATCGACAACTTTCTCCAAAGGCGTAGACATATCAACAGTAGAAAGCATGGGAACCGATAGCTTTGTTTGAAGAGTTTCCTGACGCCAACCCGATTGATAATGTTCCGAATCTTCTTCAATTTCCCCATCTAATTTGCTTTCAATCGATTCTTCAATTTCACCGTCGATAAATGTTTCGGCATATACTGCTTGATATTGCGTTAACGAAACAGACGACAATACCAAAAGCATTACGATAATAATCGGTAATAAAATCTTTTTACATATATTCGATTTAATGTCAGAAATACTTTTCATAAATTCCTCCTATGTAAATAATTTTTATTTTACAACTGCTATCTTGTATATATTTGTTTCGATGGGCGGCGTTGATTCCCAAGATACTGCAAGATCGAACTTGATTCTGTAACTGCCGATTTTTGTAGCCTTAAACGTGTACGTTAAATCCCCGCCGCCTAAGATTTCGGGGTCACCTCCCGGCGGAGTAAACTCTCTTGAAACATATTCTATGCCCGAAACCGGTTTTATTTTATACGTCCACGAATACTTCCCTCCCGCAGGTAAAATGATTTCAAATGTTTCGCCGATTTTTATATCGGGCAAAGAATACGTAGTTGTGTTGTTATCTCCGCAACCGCAACAAAATCCCAAACTCATAAGTATGACTGCAATCATACCGATCGTCTTTTTT
>CATKCE010000091.1 GCA_949744905.1 uncultured bacterium | reverse complement strand
TGGCGTTTGACGGCGCCGTATCGCATATACAACTTATAGAGGATTATTCGGCGTTTGATTTCGGGATCGACTTCGAGATAACGAAAAACGACGTCGCTTTAAGCGGTTACGGCGGATTAAACGTTGACTTTAATAAGACTCGGGACGGCTGTCTGCGCGTACGCTTCGACCTTGCGTCGCGTAAACTTGTACTCGAGAGCGTTGGTCGGGAGACAAAAGTTTTGGGCGAAAAAGCGTTTGCTTACAAGCGCTTGCTTTGGTATCGCCTCGGCATAAGATGCGACGGCGACGGCGCGGTGGAAGTTTACCTCGACGGAGATATAGCCATAAGCGCCGAAGCGGAAAAAACCGACGGCGGAAAAATAACGGTATCGGGAATTTTCGTATCTATGGATGCGGATAACGTTACCGTGTCGGAATACGGAGAACAGACGTTCGATCGTTCGGTCCACTGGCGCGAGGGGCAGGGCGTGGACGATGCGGTATCGCCTCCCAAGCCCGCTAAAAAGGGTTGCGGAAGCGATATATTCGCCGACGTGTCTTTGGCGGCGCTCGCGCTCATGATATCCGTTTTGGGACTTATCGGCATACGGCTGTTTGCCGAACGGCGCGACGGCAAAATAAAGCATTGATATAACTAAACGTACGGAATAACAACGCTTTCGGCATGTAAATGATTTTATCCGGCGCGTTGTGTGTTTAATGCCGGGACAAATAATTTGCGTTGACAAATTCTTGTCGTTACTGTATATTATAAGTGCCTGAACATACGGCGCAAAGGATAATATATGGTAAACGCAAAGGACTACGAATTTAAGATATCTGCCGCGGGCAGAGTCAATATAATAGGCGAACATATCGATTATTGCGGCGGCAAAGTTATGCCGGCGGCTTTGAGCGTGCGCAATACCGTTTACGTAAGACGTAATGATTCCGACGTTATAGATCTCAGTTGGACCACTCTACCGGATAAAGTTTCATTGCGTCTTGACGCTCTTGAAAGTTACCGCAATATAAAGTACGGAAACTATCAGGCGGGGTGCGCGCTGTTGTGGCAGCATGCGGGGCATAAGTTAGCGGGGTGCGACATGGTGCAGGAGTGCACGGTGCCCTTCGGCAGCGGACTTTCGTCCAGTGCGGCGATAGAAGTGTCAACCATAGCTGCGCTTTCGACAATTGCGGGAGAAAAATTCGACCCTAAGGAAGTCGCGCTTACCGCCCAGCGCGCCGAGCGCGAATTTGTGGGCGTGAACTGCGGCATCATGGACCAGTACGCCTCCGCTTGCGGCAAACGCGGGCATGCAATGCTCCTTGACTGCAAAACGCTGGATTGCGAATACGTTCCCGTGCGTTTGGACGGATGCTCGCTTATCATAGCAAACTGCAACAAGCCGCACAATCTTGTGGAGAGCCGATACAACGAGCGCCGCGCCGAAACCGACGCCGCATTGGATATATTGAGTAAAAAAGCGAATATAAGCTGTCTTGCCGATCTTACGCCCGAAATGTTTTCCCGTTACGGAAAACTTCTCGACGGAAAATTGTACGACCGCGTAAAACACGTGGTTGAGGAAGTCGCGCGGGTGGACGCCGCGGCAAAGGCCATGAAGCGCGGCGACTGCGCGGCGCTCGGCTCAATATTAAACGCGTCGCACGCGTCGCTGAAAGATTTGTACGAGGTGACGGGGCGCGAGCTCGATACGCTTGCGGCGGCGGCGCAAAGCCATCCGGGTTGTCTCGGTTCGCGCATGACCGGCGGGGGCTTCGGCGGTTGTACCATATCGATCGTGCAAAAAGACGCGGTAAGCGATTTTAAAAAGCGCACGGGCAAACTTTACGCCGACGCGATCGGATACGGCGCGTCGTTTTACGATGCCGAGATAAGCGACGGTATAGTCGTGGAAGAATTATAAAAATACATATAGCAAATAGTGGACTTTCAAAGTTAAAGGAGCAAATAAAGATATGAAAATTCTCGTCACCGGCGGAGCCGGATATATAGGGTCGCATACGTGCGTTGAGCTTCTTTGTCGCGGACACGAAGTAACGGTTATCGACAACTTCGTAAACGCGTCGCGCAAGAGTCTCGACCGGGTATCCGAAATTTGCGGAAAAAAAGTCAAGCTGTACGAGGGCGACGTGCGCGACGAAAAACTTCTCGATAAGATATTCGAAGAAAACGCTATCGATTGGGTGATACATTTCGCAGGGCTCAAAGCGGTGGGCGAATCGTGCGCCAAGCCGATAGAGTATTACGACAACAATATCGGAGGAACTCTCGCTCTTGTGGATTCCATGCGTCGACACGGCGTAAAGAAAATAGTGTTTTCGTCGTCGGCTACGGTATACGGCGCTCCGGAAAGATTACCGCTCGACGAGACCTGCCGCACCGGCGGCACCACTAATCCGTACGGCACGTCCAAGTATTTTCAGGAGATAATGCTGGGCGACATAGTAAAAGCCGACCCGCAGTGGACTGTCGTGCTGCTGAGATATTTCAACCCGGTCGGCGCGCACGCAAGCGGACTTATTGGCGAAGACCCCAAGGGTATTCCCAACAACCTCACGCCGTTTATCGCAAAGGTGGCGATAGGCGAGTTGGACGAAGTGGGCGTGTTCGGAAACGATTACGATACTCCCGACGGCACCGGCGTACGAGACTATATACACGTCGTCGACCTTGCGAAAGGTCACGTGGCGGCTATTAACAAAATACGTTCGGCAGGCGTTCACGTCTACAACCTGGGGACGGGAATAGGGTACAGCGTAATGGACGTTATCCGCGCTTTTGAAAAAGCGTGCGGGCACAAACTTAAATACTCGGTAAAACCGCGCAGAGCGGGCGATATCGCAGCGTGCTACGCCGATGCGACTAAAGCCGAGCAAGAACTCGGGTGGTGCGCTACGCTCGGCATAGACGAAATGTGCGCTTCTCTGTGGAAGTGGCAAACCATGAATCCCGAGGGCTATAACGGCAAATAGGATACCCGCATGAAAATTACGACTGCAAACACAAACGGATATACCGATATCACGCTTATAAATTCCGCAGGTATGGAAATAACGCTTTGTTCGCTCGGAGCGTCCATACGCGACGTAAAAGTGCCCGACCGCGAAGGCGTCGTCCGCTCGGTCGTCTTGCGCCCGGAGAGCGAAGAAATGTTCCGTAAAAAGTACTACGGCAAAACCGTGGGGCGTACGGCGGGCAGGATAGCCGGCGCGGGCTTTACCGTAGACGGAGCCGCTGCGTCGCTCGAAGTAAACAGTCGCGGCGCGGACAATATCCACGGAGGCTCGGCGGGGCTGCACTGCAGGACGTTTGACTATTCGTCGGAGACAAACGACGAATACGCCGACATAACGTTTGAATATTTTTCGCCCGACGGCGAGGGCGGGTATTTCGGCAACGTGAATATAAAAGCCGTGTACCGCGTTTACGAAAACGAAAACACATTTGTTTTGACGTATTGCGGTACGACTGATCGCAAGACGCTTTTGAATATCACAAACCACGTTTATCTCAATATGGCGGGCGATCTGCGCGATAACGTGCTTGATGAGACGCTTTATATAAACGCGTCTATGGTCGGCGAGTTGAACGAACGTCTTATCCCGACGCATGCCGTACCGGTAAATAAAGCGTTTGATTTTACCGTGCCGCGCAAAATAGGCGAGTATATCGAGGACCTGAGCGTTCAAAAAAATACCGGCGGATACGACCACCCGTATTTTTTGGACGGTACCGGTCTTGACAAGACAGCGTGCCGCCTGTATTCGGAGTATAGCGGTATATGTCTCAGTATCGCCACAACGTATCCGTGCGTCGTATTTTATTCCGACAGCACGCCCAAACCCGGCATGTTGCTTGCGGGCGGAAAAACTGACGAAAAATATATGGCGGCGTGTTTCGAGTGCCAGTATCATCCCGACGGAATACACGCGTGTCCCGATAATTGTGGCGTTTTTTCGCCGGAAAAACCTTATTTCGAGCAGATAAAGTATTCTTTTACGTTAAAGTAGTGATCTTACCGAGTCTATGCGTGTAAACTATCGTCGCCGCAACAAGCAGAACGTCGGCGGCAAGCCACGCTCCTACGTCGGCGAGACTGAGCATGCAAAATGAAAGCGACGACGCCTGCGTCGAGATCGGCGCGCCGTTTATTGCGGCGGGCAGAAACAGACAAATAAGTATGCGCGCCGCAAGTTCGGCAATGCCGGCAAACAGCGGGACTATCGGTTTGCCCAGTCCCTGAACGATGTTTCTTAAATTGAAAATGAATCCCAACAGAAAATAAAAGGGGAGAACGGTGTAAAGATAAATGTTGCCGAAGCGCACGCTTTGCGCCGTTATTTTATCGCTTGCCAAAAATAGATACTGGTACGCGCCGTCGATCGTGAGGAGCAGTCCGAAAATAAGATCGAATATCCATATCGCAAACATCATGCATATCGACTTTTTGATGCCGCTCTTTATTCGGTCGTATTCGCCTGCGCCGTGGTTTTGTCCGCAAAAAGATATCATTGCCGTGCCCAGCGCGTTTAGCGGCGTCATGAGAAGATTTCCGAGTTTGCACGCGGCTCCGTATCCTATCTGCGCCGGCGCGCCTTCCGTCATTACGCCCGCCGGGGTTTTGTCAAACGCTATTACGCCGTTTGACATCGCTATTATCCCGAACGCCAGTACCGAAAACTGCAATCCGAGAGGTATGCCTTGCCAAAGCTGTTCAAACGACGACTTAAAATTCATTGCCTTGAAATCGCTACGGCATAGCCGCAATTCCTTGTATTTTACGAATGTGAATATAAAACAGCCTATGGCGGAAATAAGTTGCGATACCACCGTTGCAGCGGCGGCTCCCGCGACGCCCCAGCGGAATACTAGTATGAACATCAGATCCAGCGCGATATTGAGTACCGTGGATATCGCAAGGAATACCAGCGGAGTGGCGGAATCGCCTATGCTCCTTAAAACGCAACAAATAGCGTTATACGCGAACTGTCCCGCCATGCCCGCGCATATTATGATAATATATGTGCGCGCCGCTTCGTATACCTCGTTTCCCACGGTGTCGGAAGTCGATCTCTTTACGCCTATAAGTCCCAGTAAAGGGTCCGCGGTAAGTATCCCGACGGTCGTTACGGCGGCGACTATTATCACGCTTAAAACGATTTGCGAAGCAAACGCTTTGCGCGCGCCGTCCATATCGTTTTTGCCTATGCGGTTGGATATGATAACGCTCATGCCCGCGGTGCATCCGAAGGTGAACTGTAAAAATAAAAATGTTATCGCGTTTGTATCGCCCACGCCTGCGACTTGGTTCGCGCCGAGCGTGTAACCGCATATCGCGGCGTCGGCAATGGAATAAAAGGTTTGCAAAAGATACGATAAAAATATAGGCAACCCGAATAATAATATCGTTTTGGTGATGTTGCCTTTGGTAAGGTCGGTTTGACCGAACAGTCGCTTTTTCTTTTGAATTTCAGCCGTCATGTTTTTTATCTCGCGCAAATGTAACGTAAACGATAGTTTGTAATGTAATTATACATATTGCGCGCTCAAAGTCAACGGTTTTGCGACTTGCGCGGTGAATTTTTTTGAGTGAAAACGATTGACAATACTTTGCTATGGGGGTATGCTGATTGTACTTGATATAAGGAGTTAACAGGAATGGCTTTTTACGGCTCTGTCTCGCAACTCGTGGGCGATACGCCGCTTGTCGGAATAAAAAAATACGCCGCGGAGCACGGAGCGGTCGCGGACATACTTGTAAAATTGGAATCGTTCAATCCGGCGGGCTCGGTAAAAGACCGCGTGGCAAAGGCGATGATAGAGGACGCCGAACGTTACGGAAAACTTAAAACGGGTTCGGTGATAATAGAACCTACGAGCGGCAATACGGGAATAGGGCTTGCCGCCGTTGCGGCGTCGAGAGGGTATCGGGTCGTGATCGTCATGCCCGACACTATGAGCATGGAGCGCCGCGCTATTATACGGGCTTACGGCGCGGAAATAGTGCTTACCGACGGTAAAAAGGGAATGGGCGGCGCAATAGAAGAGGCCGAACGTCTGCATGCGCGCACCCCGGGTTCCGTGATAGCGGGGCAGTTTGTAAATCCGTCCAATCCGCGCGTTCATTACGATACCACCGGACCCGAAATATGGCGCGACACGGGCGGAAAGGTAGATATCTTTGTCGCGGGCGTCGGTACCGGCGGCACAATAACCGGCGTTGGCGGATATCTTAAAGAGCAGAACGGAAAAGTTCAAGTCGTGGCGGTGGAGCCTGCGGATTCGCCGGTGTTGTCGGGCGGAAAAGCGGGCCCTCATGCTATACAGGGTATAGGCGCGGGATTTGTTCCGGATGTTTTGGACGTTTCGGTATACGACACGGTAATTACGGCGACTTACGACGATGCGGTAAAAGCCGTTCGCGCGCTTGCGAAAACCGAAGGTATACTCGCGGGCGTTTCTTCCGGGGCTTCGCTTTGGGCGGCTACGCAATTGGCGACGCGTGCCGAAAACAAGGGTAAGACTATAGTCGCCCTTTTGCCCGATACGGGAGAGAGATATCTCTCGTCTTCTCTGTTTGCGTAATTATATCAATTAAATTCGAATACCTGTTCGAGCATCGGTTGAGCGCCCGTAACGGGGTCGGGTTCCATTATCATGACGTCGCTCATGTATTCGTTCCAGCGCGCTACGACGGGCGATTCGTTTTGCGTCTTTGCGGCAAAGGCGATACCTTTTTCGCACTCGTAGTATCCGAAAAGTTCGTTCCCGCACAGCCAGATAGAATAATTTACGATACCCGCGTCATGCAGTACGTCTTTCATATCCTGCCATATCTCGTCATGGCGGCGTATGTATTCGTCGCGTTTTCCTTCAAACAATCTGGCTTTCCAAGCGTATTTTTCCATTTTTTCCTGCTCTTGTTTTATTTTCGTTCCGCTTAGTTTGCGGGCTTTTTTTATTTTTCGAGAATCTTCGATACCGCTCCCGCAATATCGGACAACGCGCCGTTTTCAAAAGGGGAAACAAGTCCCGCGTTTTTGATAAGTACGGGAAATTCGTCCGCAGACTTTACGAAACCTAAATATGATTTAAGAGCTTTATCGTAATCCGTGCGGCTCGTTAAAAAGAACTGCAAAGCAAGGCTTTGCGCCAGGCAGTAATCTATATAGTACATAGGGCTTTCGTATATATGCATCTGATATTGCCAGCGCGTGCCGTTTTCGAGATACGGAATACCGTCGCATGCGAGCCACGGGCGGAATTCGGCTTCCAGTTCTTTCCACAATTCGTTGCGCATGGCGGGCGTCATTTCGGGGTGGGAGTATACCTGCTCTTGGAAGTAGTCTACAATCGTGCCGTACGGGATAAAAGCGAGCGCGTCGAAAAGGTGAGCGTATCTAAATTGGTCTGCGCGGTCGCCGAAGAATTTGTCCATATACTTGTGGCACAAAAATTCCATGCCCATGGAATGCGTTTCGGCGGTCTCCATGCCAAGGGTAACGTCGTGGTCGTGTCCCAACACAAAACTCATGTACGAGTTGAACGCGTGTCCCGCCTCGTGCGTAAGTACCGTGACGTCGTCGCCGGTTCCGTTGAAGTTTGCAAGGATGAACGGCTGGGCATATTCCACGAATTCGTCCATATATCCGCCGCCCCATTTGCCCTCGCGCGGGTAAATATCAAACGCTTCGGTCTCGACCATCATGTCGAAAAATTCGCCGGTTTCGCGGCTCATGTCTCTGTACATTTCTTTTGCGGCGTCGAACATCTGTTCGGCGTCCAATACGGGCTGTGGATTTCCTTGCGCAAAATAAGTGTCGTTGTCGTACAACATGAATTTTTTTATGCCGAGATCTTTCGACAGTTCGGTTTTCAATCGAGTGACCGCGGGGACTATGTCGCGGAGCACGTTCTCGCGAAAAGCGCGGATATCCCGTCTGTCGTATGATATGCGTCCCAAAAGATTGTCGCCGAGTTCCGTAAAGTTTTCGTATCCGAGGACCTTAGCCGTGTCGGTACGCACTTTTACGAGCCGGTCGAATATATCGTCCAGTTTGTCGCTTATGCCCGACAGAGTTTTTCCGAGCGATTCGTACGCGCGCTTTCGTACGTTTCTGTCGGCGTCGGTAAAATATTTTCTTAAAGCGGCGAGAGGCATCTTTTTTCCGTCGAATTCGTACTGTGTTTCCGCCATAAGTTTTGTGTATTCGGTAACGATCCTGTTTTCCCGCACGCGGTATGGGACTGCTTTGTCGTCGGTGCATTTAACGCCGAGTTCGTATTGTTTTATTACAATTTGTCCGACGTTCTTTGCGGCTTCATTTAAGTGCGGATTGTTTAAGAACGCTTTTTGGAATTTAACGTATTCCGCGTTCAATTTCGGCGCCGTCTCGTCGTAATAGTCTTTTTCGGCGCAATAGTATTCGTCGCGCGTATCGAGCGTAAAGCGCACAAACGCGAGACTGGACATGGTCTCATAGTGGAACAGCGTTTTAAGACACTCGTTGCGGGCGGCGATAAGCTCCGCTGCGTTTTCCGCGCGTTCGGCTTTTACCGCGCACTCGGCTATGGCGTCGAGCGATGATACCGCGTCGACGCGTTCGTATTTCAGTTCGCTTACTTTTTGCATGTTTGTTCTCCCGTAAAATTTGTATGGTCATTATCGTATAGCGTATACGATTAGTCCAAATACTATATCTATGAAAAAGTTTGTGTTCGCGCTTATCGTCTCGGTATTTTTGTGCGCTTCGGGCTTTGCTCCGTACGACGACTCGCGCAAGGTGCCTGTTATCATGTATCACTCGGTGTGTAAGACCAATGTCGGCGAATACGTCGTGTCGCCCGACGCTTTGCGCTCGGATTTCAAGTATCTTAAAGACAAGGGCTATACTGCGGTATTCGTGAGCGACATTATAGACTATTGCGACGGAAAAGCCGATCTTCCGCCGAAACCCGTGTTGCTTACCTTTGACGACGGCTTTTTCAATAACGCCTATTATGCCGAAAAGATCGCCGCGGAATACGGTATGAAGATAACTGTAAGCGTTGTGGGAAGCTACGTTGCCGCCGAGGACGGAAAACGCAAGCGCAGCCCCGTGTACTCGTATCTAAACCGCGAAGAACTGTCAAGGCTGGGACGAGGCAAGATCGTCGAGATAGCGAACCACACGTACGATATGCACCACACGTCGCCGCGCAAAGGGGTCCGCAGGAAAAAGGGCGAAAGCGCGGAAGACTATAAAAACGCGATCATTGCCGACAGCGAAAAGTGCCGTGAACTTATAAAGGAATCCTGCGGTTACAGTACCGAGGTCTTTACGTATCCTTTCGGTTGTTACAGCGGCGGCACAAACGAAATATTGCATTCGCTGGGATACAGGGCGATACTTACGTGTAAGGGCGGCATAAACGTGTTCCGAAAGGGCAGCGCGGAGGGGCTCGACCGTATAATGCGCTACAACCGCTCGGGGCACATTTCTACCGAGAAGTTCTTTTCGTCGGTGATGCGAATTTAATTTTTGCCGTATTTATTGTCGTAATTGTTTATGCAGGCTTTTATTATCTCTAACGCGCGCTTGCGGTCGGCTACTTCGTCTACGGCCGTCTGCTTGTTTTCAAGCTGTTTGTAAACCGAGAAGAAGTGCCGCATCTCGTCGAAGATATGCTTGGGAAGTTCGCTTATGTCCTTGTAGTAATTGTACGTAGGGTCGCTGTAAGGTATGGCTATTATTTTTTCGTCGCTCGCTCCGTTATCGAGCATGGTTATCACGCCGATAGGATAACAGCGCACCATGCTTAGGGGTTCGAGACTTTCGCTGCAAAGCACAAGCACGTCCAACGGGTCGCCGTCGTCGGAAAGCGTGCGGGGAATGAGTCCGTAATTCGCGGGGTAATGCGTGGAAGTGTAAAGAATACGGTCGAGTATCAAAAGACCGGTTTCTTTATCGAGCTCGTATTTTTGTTTATAGCCTTTCGGGATCTCTATCACGCCGATAAAATCCTCGGGCGATATTCTGGAAGGCGTGATGTCGTGCCAGATGTTCATTATATGTAACTCCTTGATTTTTATGGGATATTTACGGATAAATATATATGTATGTCACACAGACTATTGACGAACAGGAGGTTATTACCGTGAAAAAGAAGAATAAGCGTCCTTTTATAAGTCCCGATTTCGACCCTATGGGAAGTTATACCGGCGTTGTGACCGACGAATACGGCGATCCGGTTTACGAGGTGCCGGATCAGGATGCCGACGACCTTTAACGTGGGACGCGGAGCGATTACAATAGCGGCGCGAAAAGCCTGAGAACCGAGCGCGCCAGCTTGGTAAATGGGGTAACGTCGGTTGCTTCCTCGTACGTCACTTGTTTGCATTTTTCGAGCGTTTTAAGGTAATCGGACTTTATGTCCGCTATCGCGGGCACGTCGTACATAAACGCGCCGCATTCGTAATGCAGATAAAACGAACGGTAGTCGAGATTACATGTGCCGACGTACGCCGCTTTGTCGTCGCACACAGTGCTTTTCGCGTGTACGAATCCCGGCAGATATTCGTAGATCTTTACGCCTGCTTTAAGAAGCAGGGGATAAAACGAGCGCGACATGATGAACACGGTTTTTTTATCGGGGATATGCGGCAGAGTTATCCTTACGTCCACGCCGCTTTCGGCCGCAAGACATAAAGTCGTAAGAAATTCGTTGTCGGGGACGAGGTACGGAGTGTTCATATAAACGTATTCGTCGGCGTTGTTTATAAGCTCCATGAGTCCCTTTTCTATCGACTGGACGTTTTTGCCGGGGTCGGACGCTACGGGCTGGACGAATCCCGGCGCTTTTACGCCGTTGTGGCTGTACGTTCCGGGCGCGGATAAAAATGCGTCGATGGGCGTTATCTCGCGCTCTAAAAGCAGCCAGAACTGTAAAAACATTATCGCAAACGAGTTGGCCGCCTCTCCTTCAAGCCGCACAGCGGTGTCTTTCCAATGACCGAAGCGGTCCACTTCGTTGATATATTCGTCGGCGAGATTTATCCCTCCCGTGTAAGCTGTCAGCCCGTCTATTACCGTTATCTTGCGGTGCGTGCGGTTGTTCATGCGTATATTGAAAGTGGGTTTGAGTTTGTTGAATATGTGCGTCTTTACGCCCATAGCGTTAAGTTTTTTCGCGTAATTCGCAGGCAGAGTAAAAAGGCATCCGATGTCGTCGTATATGAGTCGCACGTCCAGCCCCTCGGCGGCTTTTTGGCAAAGTATCTCCAAAATGCCGTCCCAGCATTTTCCGCGCTCTATTATAAAATACTCCATGAAGATGTATTTTTTTGCTTTTGTAAGGTCCTCTTTGAGAGCAGCGACGAAGTCCTCGCCGAGAGGGTAGTATCTCACCGATGTGTCGGCGTACATGGGATAGCCGGCTTGCGTCATCATGAGCGTAGCCAGTTTGCGTCCGTCGTCGTCGAGTTCGTCGATGTATTTTTCGGTGCGGAGACGCGCGTCTTTGTAATGCGAGTCGGTCATGTCGTAACCTTCCTGCAAACTTTTACGGGCTTTGCGCCTTAGTCGCGCGGTGCGTCCGAACGAGATATACATCATCCCTCCGAACAGCGGAACAAGCAATAGCGGTACTACCCAAGCCAACTTGTAGCCGGGATTTGCGTCTTTTCCCATGATAAACAGGCAAATAAACAGGCTTAACAGGCTGAAAGCAAAATAAATCCATGCCGAAACGGCGGACAGGACCAAAAGAAGGACTACGGTAAACGCGATCTGCAATAAAAAGAAGAAAGCGGTCACCACTATTTTGTTGGTAACGATTTTAAACAGCTTCCTCATTAAATCCTATTATACCACCTCGTTAAGCAAATATCAATTACTTTTCCCAAATTGTTGCTTTATCCCGCGCGGTTTGGTATAATAGCAGAATGAAAGCAGACAAAACAAGACGCATTTTGGCGATCGTGGCGCTCGTGTTCATGGCGATATTCACAGTCACGTTTATCATAGTACTGGTGTCGCCGGATATACTGAACGGAGCCGTCGGATATATCGCGCTTATTTCCGCGCTTATGGGAGCGGGATTTTTCATAGTGGTAAAATTCGTGCTCAAAGACAAAGAGCCGCCGGAATATCTTCCCGGCGACGAAAGCGGCGATGAAGCGGACGATACGGATGCGTCGGAAAAAGACGGCGGGAATTCGGACTCCGGGCGGAACGAAACGCCGGGCGACAACGACGGCGTCAGTTAGTTCGTTTGGACGCGATACGCTCCGCGACGCGCAACCTGCACAGTACCGAAAGCGTTACGGCTACCGCGGACACGGCTACGTATAGTACCGAGTAAGGCATAAATCGTGCGAACAACAGCGTAACTATTGCCGTGAAAAGATAACCGCGTGCATTCTCGCGCGATAACGCACCGCGTATCGCCGCGCCCAGCTTTTTGCGGGGACGCGTGAGGACCAGCGTTTCGGTGGGCGCATGCCCGAGATGCGCGAGCAGACGGTAGACCTGTTCGAAGTCCCATATCTCGGTTTTCGGCGCCGACAAAAGTCTTGCGGTCTCGGCGGTCTGCGTATCGGCTC
>CATKCE010000090.1 GCA_949744905.1 uncultured bacterium | reverse complement strand
CTCGTAGTCAACACGTGCTTGAAAAAGTTGGATTTAAGTTTATCAAAGAAGAATACGGTTTCAAATATTATAGATTAGAACGGTAAATTTCAATTTATCTTTTTAAATAATGTGTAGTTAAAAAGTGCTCGAACAAATTATTCGAGCACTTTTTTAATAGTATGTCCGATCCCTATGCGGAGTGCGCTTTATAGCGTCGGTTTTTCCGTACCGAGATATTTGCCTGTAAGTTACGGACCGTGCGTTAAAAATTAAAAACAGATTAAAAACAAAACTTATTAAAAAAAATCGTTGACAATACTATGCGATGTATAGTATTATGTATTCAAGGGTATTGCATCGGAGGTAAGCGACATGGTAAATCACGGCTACGGCGAAGGAGGGCGCAAGTGGATGCACAGTTAAAAAAAGGACTGCTCGAGGTCTGCGTGCTGGTTTCGCTCAAAAAAGAGGAAAGCTACGGATATAAGATCATCAGCGACATATCGCCTTATATCGAGATAAGCGAAAGCACGCTGTATCCCATATTGAAGCGGTTGGAAGCTACGGGTTGCCTTACCACCCGTAGCAAGGAGCACAACGGAAGATTGCGTAAATACTATATGATAACCGATGCGGGAAGACGCAAGATAAGGGAGTCCATATCCGATCTTGACGAATTGAAGCGGGTGTACGACTTCATATACCGCGAGGGGCACTGACATGACGGGAGGTAAAATAAAGTGACGAAATACGAATGGGAATCGGAGCTTAAAAAGAATCTGCACCGATTGCCCGCCGACGAGATACAAAGGATATTCGAATATTACGACGAATTGTTCGCGGATAAGATCGAACGCGGCTATAACGAGTGCGAGATAGTGTCGCAGTTCGGAAATCCCGTGGATGTTGCCGACAAGATACTTTCGGATTACGACGGCGAAACGACGCGCGAGGCGGAGCCTGTGCCGCCGCCCGCTTTGAGCCGCCGCGAAATAAAGCGCGGCAAAGCGGAGACTGCTGACGACGCGGCATCCGACCGCGCGCCCGAGCCGGCGAGAATAATTCCCGAGCCGCAGACTTACGGTATGGAACGAAAGGAGGACGGCAAACGCAAAAAAGCGGGGCGCAGGCAAGGCGCGCTCAACTGGGGACGCGTGGCGGTATTCCTCACGGTAAACTTTTTTACCGGATTCACGTTTTTCATTATTTTGCTGTCGATATGGATAGTTTTGTTTGCCGTCGTTGCGGCGGGAGCGGCGTGCGCTGTGGGCGGCGTCGCGGGAACTGTAATTTCGCTTTTTCCCGTATTCCGCGGTTTCATGGGCGCAGGGGCGGCGCAGATAGGGATGTGCGTGGCATTGTGCGGAGCCGGAATCATAATGACCGCCGCCTGCGTTAAATTTATCAAATTATTCGGAATTGCAAACGGAAAACTGTTCGGCGCGATAGGACGCTGGATGACAGGTAAGACCGAGGTGTATTATGAACAAGACGCTTAAATGGATATTTGCCGGACTGTCGCTTTTAATAGTCGGAGGTCTCATATTCGTACTTGGAATGACGGGGCTCAAGTGGGACTTTTACAAGCTCGATACCGAGACTTATACCGAAAAGACTTATGCCGCTTCCGCCGATGCCGGTATCACCCGCGTGGAACTCGGCTTAAAGAGTTTTCCTTTAACGGTGCGCACCGGCGACGAACCTGGGCTGAAGTATTACGAGACCGAGAGCTCCAAAGTTACCGTAACGGAAGTCGACGGAGTTCTTAAAATAACCGAGAATTACGAGTATAACTTTTTTACGCGCGGAATGTTCCAGCTTGGCAGGATAAAGCACCCTTTTGTGCTTACGATGCCGGATGGCGCCGATATTTCCGTGTCCGGCGCCAATGCCGATATAATGTTAAACGGTATAGCATGCGCCTCGATATCGTTGTGCGTTGCCAATCTCGACGTTGAAATGGCCGGATGCAGTCTTGGAACGGTAAACATAGATTCTTATAATACGGACGTCGAGATGTACGGCGGCACGACGAAAACTTTGGAGATCGTTTCCACAAACCTTGACGTTTACTTGTCGGATGCGAATGTGGGCGTTATGACCGCGAAAAGCATTAACGGCGAGCTGGAAGTGGAGCGCTCGAAGTGCGAAAGCATTGTTTTCGAATGCACCAACGGAGATGTTGACATCGATTTTTCCGAGTGCGGAAACATTAAACTCGACGCCGTCAATACCGATTGTTCTCTGTACCGCGTTGCCGCGGATACGCTTTATATATCGGGCACAAATCTCGACGCGGATATTCTTCTGCTCGGCGACAGCCGCGAATATACCGTCGAGACGCACGGTCACCATCTGCCGCCGCAACAGACGGGAAGCGGAGACAAAAAGATATATCTGCGCGGAACTAATTGCGACGTTTCGCTCAGATTTGTCGGCTGACCTTGCGCCGCTTGTGCAATAAAAAAACCGAAACCGCTCTTAAAGGGGCGGTTTTTTGTTAAAAAAGGTATGCAAAACCAAAAAAGTGTGTTATACTGATTTATGTGTCGTAAAAGCGGAGAGCATTATAAAAGGAAGAAATATTCGGGTGTTTTGCCGCGGCAACTTTATTGCGCGCCGCAAGATATTTCAGGAAGATGCAAGTTTGAATCGACGTCGGAAAATTTGAAATAAAAAATCAAAAGAGGCAGGATAAAAAATGGCTGAATGCGATCACAATTGCGGAAGTTGCGGTGAAAGTTGCGGAGAGCGCAAGAGCGCCGATATGCGCGTAAAGCCGCATGAAGGAAGCAGGATAGGCAAAGTTATCGCCGTGGTAAGCGGAAAAGGCGGAGTGGGCAAGTCGCTTGTATCGGCTTTGTGCGCCGTGGCAAGCAGAAGGGCGGGCTACCGTACCGCGCTTCTTGACGCCGACGTTACCGGACCTTCCGCTCCGAAAATGTTCGGTATAACCGAAAAGGCTTTCGGGAGCGAACTGGGGCTTATGCCGGCTTTGAGCCGCGGCGACGTGCGCGTCATGTCGCTCAATCTTTTGCTCGAAGACGAGACCGAGCCGGTTATATGGCGCGGACCGGTGATATCCGGCGCGGTAAAGCAGTTTTGGACGGACGTTGTGTGGGGCGATGTGGACTACATGTTTATAGACATGCCTCCCGGGACCGGCGACGTTCCGCTCACGGTTTTTCAAAGCATACCGGTAGACGGCATTATAATAGTCACATCGCCGCAGGAACTTGTTTCCATGATAGTGGAAAAAGCCGTTAAAATGGCTAAGATGATGAAAGTGCCGGTATTGGGACTTGTGGAAAACATGAGTTATGCGGTGTGCCCCGACTGCGGAAAAGAGATAGAGATATTCGGAAAGAGCGATTACGCCGAAACGGCGAAACATTTTGGGATAAAGCCGATAATGCGTATACCTATTGAGCCCGAAGTCGCTCGGCTTGCCGATGGCGGGCGGATAGAAGAAGTATCTTCGATAGACTTGTCGCCGCTGTCCGACCTTTTGACGTGCGCGAAATAATAATATCCGGAATCTGCTTTTTATGAAGTGTCTGTTTGCTTACAATCCCGTAAGCGGTAACGGAAAAGCCGCAAAAAAGAAAGATTATATAACGCAGAAACTCCGCGAACGCTTCGGCGAGGTGGATGTTTTTGCTACCGAAAGATCCGGCGACCTTTCCTCGAAAGCCGCCGAGGCGTGCGGCAAATACGACGTGTTCGTATTTGCAGGCGGAGACGGCTCGTTTAACGAGGTGGTGTCGGGACTCGCCGAAAACGAACACCGTCCCGTTTTGGGATATATCCCAACGGGAACGGTCAACGATATCGCGCGCAGCACGAAAATACCGCGCAATATAAAAGGCGCGGTAAAAAACATTATTAACGGAGGGGCGTATCCTCTGGACGTAATGAAAGTAAACGACGATTACGTTATGTATGTGGCATGTAGCGGCGGACTCACCGGTTGCTCTTACGAAGCGGGACAACCTGCGAAGAAAAAGCTGGGTAAAGCGGCGTACGCGTTGGAAGCGCTAAAAAACGATCTCGTTTTCGACGAGTATCCGGTGGAATTTGTTTGCGACGGCAAGACCGAACAGCTCACGGCGGTGATGATCATGATAATGAACGGCATGAGCGTTGCGAGCATGCCCATAAACTGTGAAAGCGTGTTCGACGACGGCGAGGCCGAAGTGATAATCGTGTGCGAAAAGCCGCGCGAGCGCGAACTGAGATCGTATCGGCACCTACGCTATTTGATATCGGCGTTAAAAGTGTTTACCCGCGGATATAAAAAATTGAAAAAACACAAAAATATGTACACTTACCGCGGAAAAGATTTTTCGGTACGGGTGCCGGACGGCATTGTGTGGAATTTCGACGGCGAGCGCGGACCGTGCGGATGTGTGGACGTAAAAGTGCTTAACAAACACGTAGATCTCATTATCCCTCGTCCGAAAAAAGGTAAAAGGTCGTGCCTTGCCGACGGGTATAAAAGTAAGGAAACAAAATTTTAGAGGGCGCGCCCGTTTACTCGGGTACGCCCCAAATTATTTCTCCGCTTGCAAAGGCGGCGGCGTACGGTTTTCCGAACAGAGACGCGAGCGTGGGGACGTAGCCGAAGTCGTCGTCGATGCCGTGGGCGATGCCGGCTATAACGTCGCACTTCGGGGCGATGCGTTTCCAGTTTTTCGCAAGCAGGATGTCGGTATCTACCAGCAGTCCGAGATCGAAGTTTTTAAGGCGCAGTATTTTTATGGTGTCGCCGTCGCGGCACTTGTCTCCGCCGAGGTTCAGCGTGCGGTCGGCAATGTCTACCAGCCGCCCTGCCGAAAACGTCATTACCGACATGTGCTCGTATTCTCCGAATCTCGTCTTGCAACCGCAAAGCAGAGGGTAGTCGCAACCGCCGGATATTTCGGCGACCGACGCGGCAAACGAGGTGATCCCGCGTATTTCTCCGTCAAGCTGCACTTCGCGCAGCATGGGCTCGGCTACAAGCGCCGCATCCACTCCGGTTTTTACGAATTTTTCGTTCAGCGAATCCGCTATGCCTATTTTGCCGGCTCCGACGTTTATCACTTTCATAATGCCATGATATGGTTGCCATTTTTTTTTGTGCATGTTATAATACAAAAGATGGAGCAGGAAAAGATAAACTCGCTTAATCCGGTCACTTTGGCTTATATAGGAGACGCCGTTTTTTCGCTTTACGCGCGCATGCACGTACTTGAAAGCGCCGAATACAGAACTGGCGAATTCAATAAAAAAGTCGATTCTCTGGTAAAAGCTACCGCCCAATCGGCAATGCTTGAAGCCGTATTGCCGCAATTGAGCGAAGAAGAAAAAGACGTGGTGCGCCGCGGGCGCAACAGCCGCACGCCGGCCAAAGCCAAAAATTCGGGGCTTATGGATTACAAACGTGCCACGGCGCTGGAAGCTCTGCTCGGCTGGCTGTACTTAAAGGGCGATATCAAAAGACTTGAAACTTTGGAAAAAGCGTGCGTGGACGCAGGAGAAAAACGATAAATGCAGGTAAAAGGAAAAGCCGAACTTATAAGATACACCGCCGATCCCGAACAGACCGTCGCTTTGGCGGCCAAGCTTTGCTATTCGGGCGACGGCATTGACGAACTTATCGAAAAGATAGGCGATAAAGACAACGCGAAGTTTATAAACATACTCACCAAAATGAATCACTTTTCGCCTTTCGAGCACGCGAGTTTTACTTTTGCGATAGAAGGCGTGTCGCGCGCTCTGCTCGCGCAGATAACCCGCCATCGTATAGCGAGTTTTTCTGTGCGCAGTCAGCGTTACGTGTCGGAAGGCGAGTTCAATTACGTCGTCCCGCCGGCTATCGAGGCGCTCGGCGCGGATGCCGCGGCAAAATACCGCTCGCAAATGGAGCAGATGCTCGTGTGGTACCGCGAGTGGCAGACCGCACTCGGCGACAGCGGCGAAAAGAGCAACGAGGACGCGCGTTTCGTGCTTCCGAACGCCTGCGAGACTAAAATGATAGTTACCATGAACGCCCGCGAACTTATGCACTTTTTCGAATTGCGTTGCTGTAACCGCGCCCAGTGGGAAATACGCGGCATTGCGTGGCAGATGCTTTCCGAAGTGCTTAAAGTCGCGCCTTCGATATTTGCCGAATCCGGACCGGGGTGTCTGCGCGGAGCATGCCCGGAGGGCAAGAAATCGTGCGGCAAGGCGGCGGAAGTTAAAGCGCGCCGCGCGGAATTGCAAGGAAGCGTTTAAGCGCTGTCGTCCGTTACGGATAACGCATGTTTCGGTTTGACGGAATAAATACAAATCAAAGACACGTAAAGTTATAAATCAAAAAGGAGCACGGATACGGTGCGTATGCCGTCCGTGGACAAAATAATGAAGATAGAAGGGCGCAACGCTGTAAGCGAGGCGATAAAAGCCGGCAAGACGATAGACCGTTTGCTGGTGCAGAAAGGACTTAAAGACGCTGCGGCGAACAGAATAATAGAAGACGCCAAAAGCCGCGGGATAAAGATATTTTTCCGTGAAAAGGAAGCGCTCGACCGCGAGAGCAGACAAGGGCGTCATCAAGGTTTTATAGCGGAGATAACCGATTTTAAGTACTGCGAGCTCGGCGATATACTCGGACTTGCGGAAAAGAAAGGCGAGCCGCCGTTTTTGTTGATACTCGACGGAGTGGAAGACCCGCACAACCTCGGTAGCATATTGAGGGTGGCGGAGTGCGCGGGAGTGCACGGCGTGGTCATACCTCGCCACCGTGCGGTGTCGGTCAACGAGACTGTAATAAAGGTGTCGGCGGGAGCCGCGGCGCACGTGCTTGTGGCAAAGGTCACCAATATAAACGACGCGATAGACGAACTTAAACAACGCAATGTTTGGGTATACGCCGCCGATATGGACGGCGACAGCATTTACAAGACCGACCTTACGGGCGCGGTGGCGTTTGTGGTGGGCGGCGAAGGACAGGGCGTAAAACGTCTTACAAAGAGCAAGTGCGACGGCGTGGTTTCGCTTCCGATGCGCGGCAACGTAAACTCGCTTAACGCTTCGGTCGCCGCCGGAATAGTCGTATACGAGCATCTGCGCAGACAGTGCGAAAAACAGTAAATAATTTTAAGGAGACATATATAAAAATGAGAACCCCCGTAATAGCAGGAAACTGGAAAATGAACAATACGATAGCCGCCGCCGAAAAGCTTATCGGCGAGCTTAAACCGCTTGTTAAAGACGCGAAAGCCGAAGTGGTGATTTGCGTTCCGTACACCGCGATACAAAAGGCGGCGGAACTTACCCGCGGCACGAATATCAAAGTGGGCGCGGAAAACGTGGCTTGGGCGGATAAGGGAGCGTTCACCGGAGAAATAAGCGCCGAAATGCTGAAAGAAGTGGGCGCGGAGTACGTTATAATCGGGCACAGCGAACGTCGCCAGATGTTCGGCGAGACCGACGAGACGGTGTGCATGCGCACCGCGCAGGCTCTTAAAAACGGACTTAAACCCATCGTATGCGTAGGCGAGACTCTTGCCGAGCGCGAGGGAAACAAGACCGAGGAAGTCGTAAAACGTCAAACCGAGGGCGCATTTAAGGGACTTGCCGCCGCCGACCTTGACAACGTTATCATAGCGTACGAGCCGGTATGGGCGATAGGCACCGGTAAAACGGCTACCGCCGAGCAAGCCAACGAGACCATAAAATACATACGCTCGGTCGTAAGTTCGCTTTACGGCAAGGCTACCGCGGATAAACTGCGTATACAGTACGGCGGAAGCATGAACCCCGCAAACGCTTCGTCTCTTATGGCGCCGCCGGATATCGACGGCGGACTTATCGGCGGAGCAAGCCTTAAAGCGGAAGATTTTTCCAAAGTCGTAAATTACTGAGTATGTGGTATTGCGGGGCGAATATCGCCGCACAATAAATTCTGGAGAGGAGTTTTTTATGAAGACCGACGCTATTATAATCATGGACGGATTCGGACTGCGCGACGATAAGCGCGGCAACGCCATAGCCGAGGCGGGCACGCCGTATATCGACGCGCTTATGGAAAAGTATCCGCACACTACTATAGAGGCGAGCGGAAAAGCCGTCGGGCTTCCCGCCGGACAAATGGGCAACAGCGAAGTGGGGCATCTCAATCTCGGCGCGGGCAGGGTGGTATACCAGGATATTTCGCTCATCGACCACGCCATAGAGACCGGCGAATTTTTCGATAACGAGGCTTTTAAGGCGGCGACGGACAACGCAAAATCGCATGATTCGGCGGTGCATCTTGTGGGGCTTACCAGCGACGGCGGCGTGCACAGCCATATCGAACATTTGTACGCTCTTTTACGCTTTTGCAAGCGCGAGGGCGTGAAAAACGTTTACGTGCATTGCGTTACCGACGGACGCGACGTTCCGCCGGACAGCGCGCGCGAATACGTGCGCAAACTGGAAGAAAAGGCGGCGGAAATAGGCGCGGGCAAAGTCGCCACCGTCGTGGGCCGCTATTATTATATGGACCGCGACAACCGCTGGGAGCGCGTAAAACGCGGTTACGACTGCGTGTTTGCCGCCGAGGGTAACCGTTACACCAACGCCGACGCCGGCATAGCGGCGAGTTACGCGGCCGGCGTGTACGACGAGTTTATAGAGCCTGTTATAGTGGGCGACTATAACGGCGTCGCCGAAAACGACAGCATAATATTCTATAATTTCCGAAGCGACCGCGCGAGGGAGATAACTCGCGCCGCAATATATCCCGACTTTGACATGTTCGAGCGGGCGGGCGGTTATAAAAAGACCGTATACGTTGGGATGACGCAGTACGACGCTACGTTTACCGGACTGTACACCGCGTTCGCTCCGAAGAAGATCGTAAATACGCTGGGAGAATATCTCGGCAAACTCGGCAAAACGCAGGCGCGCGTAGCCGAGACCGAAAAGTACGCCCACGTTACGTTTTTCTTTAACGGAGGAGTCGAGGCGCCCAATAAGGGCGAGGAGCGCGTGCTCGTTCCGTCGCCCAAAGTGGCTACTTACGACTTAAAGCCCGAGATGAGCGCGCCCGAAGTGACGCAAAAGGCTTTGGATGCGGTTGGCAACGTCGACGTGCTTATCATGAACTTTGCCAACTGCGACATGGTGGGGCACACGGGAGTGTTCGGCGCGGCTGTAAAAGCGGTAAAGGCGGTCGACGAGGGAGTGGGCAAAGTGGTGGAAAAGATACTTTCCACAGGCGGCACGGCGCTTATATGCGCCGACCACGGCAACGCCGAGCTCATGAGTTTCGACGACGGCGCGCCGTGTACTTCTCACACTACAAATCTTGTGCCGTTTATCGTAGCCGGCGAAAAATACAAAAACGCAAAACTTCGCGACGGCGGAGCGCTGTGCGACGTGGCTCCCACTCTTTTGCAGGCGATGGGCGTAAAACAGCCCGACGAAATGGAAGGAAAGAGTTTAATAGAATAAGACTTTCGGCCCCTCGGAACTTGTCGAGGGGCTTTATCATATAAAGTTGATCCGAGCGGGGTTATCGGTCGGCTTTATTGTTAAAAGACAAAATATCGATGCCGAGCAAAACGCCGAAGCAGAAACCGTCGAGGTAATAGCATTCGGTGGAGTGGCAGTGCATAAGATCGGTAGCGTCAACAAGCTCCTGATATAAATCAAGCAGTTTTGGCATATCTTTGATTGTTTTCCTGATTTCATCGTCGAGTTTTGTTACTTTTTCAAGCGAATCAAAATATTCGTCGGATGACTGCACTCGGTCGAATCTTCCGCGGTCACCCGCATACAACTGCATTAACGCGCTGTTTCTGTCCATTGGTTTGTTTCTCCCTATAATATTAACGACATATTGTCGTTAATATTATAGACGACAATTTGTCGTATGTCAAGCAAATTACGACGATTTGTAGTATAGTGCAAATATGAAAAGCATGGGCGAAATAATCAAAGAAGAAAGAACGGTCAAAGGTATAACGCAATCCGAACTTGCAAAGGCGGTAGGGGTTACGCAAGACAGTATATCCCTATGGGAATTAGGGAAGCGTTTGCCTGATACAATATATTTGCGGCGTATATGTAAAATATTGGATATCTCGGCGGATTATCTTTTGGGACTGGAAAATGAAGACGGCGCGAAAATAGCGGAATAGTATGGCGTTATTGTTATGCCGGCTCGTTGCGTATTTGTTGCTTTGAAATGTCGGGGTATTGCTATTGTAGCTTGTCGGGAATATCATAACGCGACTTGCTGGGCTATTTTAAGCGGGGGCGTAGAGGAGTGGGCAGTCTTGTATTTAAAAAAGGTCCAAAGCTTTCCGTTTTGTTCAAAACGACAATCGTAAGAGAAAACGTTGATTTCAGCAACCGCAAATTTATTTTGCAGTTAAAATTGCGTGTCGAGTAAAAGACGTTAAAAAAAGCGGGAGCGTCTCCCGCTTTTTTCTGTTTCAGTCGTTGCTCCACTCAACGAGGTCGTCAAGCGACACGTCGAAAACTTCCGCAAGTCGGCAGAGAGTATAAATATCCGGCGTACTGTAACCGTTCTCGTAATTGGATATCAAACTCTTTTTTCCGCAGAGTTTTTCGGCAAGTTCGCCTTGCGTCAAGCCGAGTTGCTTTCTGTAAAACTTTATATTTTCCGCGATTTTTGTTTTCATTTCTCTTGACAAAAGTACAATATTCTTGTATTATAAGCGAGAAAGTACAAGAAACTTGTACAAATCAAAGGAGGAAAGAAATGTTTTGTAAAAATTGCGGAAAAGAGATCGACGATAAAGCCGTGATTTGTCCGCACTGCGGTGTTGCGCAGACTGATTTGAACAAGTCTGCGGGGAAATTGCCGGTAAACGGTTTGGGCATTGCCGGTTTTGTAGTGAGTCTGTTGTCGTTTTGGCTGGGCTTGTTTTATTGTATCGCCCCGATAATAGGTTTGGTATTGAGCGCTATTGCATTTACAAAAAGAGAAAAACATTCTTTGAACGGACTTGCTCTTGCCGGACTTATAATCAGTATAATTACGCTTGTATTTTGGGGTATCGTGTGGATCGCGGCGGGATCCATTATCGCTTCGATGTATATGTAGTGTAAGCGCGAATAAAAAAACATCCGTAAGAACGGTTGGTAAAAAGACTTTTACGTGACAAAAAAAGCGTTAACGCCGCTTTACGGTAAATCTCGGGTTCGTACGGATGTTTACATAACGGTTTATAAATGGGTTCGAAATATTATCGGACTCATTTCTATTATAATGAAAAAAGCGGAGAGACTTGCGGTCTCTCCGCTTTGCGGATGACGATACGGTTTTAGAAGTCCACTTCGGTGTCGTAGTAGCAGCATTTAAGCAGTTTTTCCATTTCCTCGGGGGAGGGCTGGCGGGGGTTGGAGCCGGTGCAGGCGTCGCCGATGGCGTTTACCGCTATTGCGGGCAGTCTTTCAAGGAACACGTTTTCGGGAACGAATCCCTCGGCTGCGGGCATACTGTCCGCGCCGTAGTTTTTGATGCATTGGGGAATGTTGAGGTCGTCGTTCATTTTTCTAAGCATTGCTATAAGCAGGTCGACTTTTTCGTCGTCGTTCTTGCCGCCGAGACTCAGAAAATCGGCTATTTCGCCGTAGCGCTTTTTGGCGACGGGGTCTTTGGAATTGAATTTAATTACCTTGGGGAGGTACATTGCATTTGCCGCGCCGTGTATGATGTGCGCGCCGAAGTCCGCAAACGCCGCGCCGGTCTTGTGCGCCATGGAGTGCACTATGCCCAAAAGCGCGTTACTGAATGCCATTCCCGCAAGGCACTGGGCGTTGTGCATGCTGTCGCGCTTTGCCATATCGCCGTTGTATGAGTCGACAAGGTCGCTTTTGATCATTTTGGCGGCATGGAGCGCAAGGGGGTCGGTGTAGTCGCAGTTGGCGGTGGAAACGTAAGCCTCTACGGCGTGGGTCATCGCGTCCATACCTGTGTGGGCTACCAGCTTTTTGGGCATGGTCTCGGCAAGGTCGGGGTCGACTATCGCAACGTCGGGAGTTATTTCGAAGTCGGCTATGGGATATTTTATACCCTTGCCGTAATCGGTTATTATGGAAAAAGCCGTGACTTCGGTGGCAGTGCCGGAAGTGGACGATATCGCGCAGAAGCGGGCTTTTTTCCTGAGCGGCGGCATAGCGCACACTTTGCACATTTCTTCAAACGTAATTTTGGGATACTCGTATTTTATCCACATGGCTTTTGCCGCGTCTATCGGCGAGCCGCCGCCCATGGCGATTATCCAGTCGGGTTTGAATTTGAGCATGGCGTCGGCGCCTCTCATAACGGTCTCCACCGACGGATCGGGCTCGATGCCCTCGAAAAGCTCCACCTTCATACCGGCTTCGGTAAGATACCGTACGGCTTTGTCCAAAAAGCCGAACTTTTTCATGGAGCCGCCGCCCACGCAGATCATCGCTCTTTTCCCGTCCAGCGTCTTAAGCGCTTCCAACGCGCCCTTGCCATGGTAGAGATCCCTGGGTAATGTAAAACGTGCCATAATGATTGATCCTCCTGCTTGAAAATGTATTTTGTCAGGCTTTTGTCAAGCCCTTCTGCCCTATTATAGCATGAAACAGGCTGGATGAAAATACCTTTTTTGTAATTTGCTTTTCCGCTGCGGACCGGTTATAATAAAGACAAAACCATCTGTCATTGAGGAACGCTTATGATAAACATCGCCATCGTGGAAGACGACGCCCCGCAGAGAACACAGCTTGCCGCCTGCGTCAAGGCTTATTTTACAGAAAACAACCAGCCTGTCCGGATCACAGAATATTCCGACGGCGCTGCGATCCTGGAAAACTACCCGAAAAATCCGGATTTGATTTTGATGGACATTGACATGCCAAAACTGGACGGCCTCGAAGCCT